>JABIRQ010000299.1 GCA_018699755.1 Rhodospirillaceae bacterium
GAAGGCCGGCTCGGGCGCGATCCCGGCGGCCTCGAGAAGCGGGCGCAGCTCGCCCAGGATACGGCCCTTGGGCAGAGCCATGACGAGCGGCGCGCCTTCGGCGCCGGCGGTCACTCTCGGGCTTGTGCTCACTGGCCTTTCCTCCCCGGCCCGATGGCCGGTCAACTGTCGTCGGCGACGGGGTGGCGCGGCGATGCCGTGACCGGCCACGACTCGCCGAAATCGCGCAGGTGACAGCGGATGGCCACGACCTCCAGGCGGACTTCCGCCCCGCCGGCCAGGACCAGGGTCACAATCCTCTCGTCCGCCCCTTCCTCCGCGTCGATGGCGAGCAGTTCGAGTATCCGCCCGCTATCGGCGCGGCGGTTGATACCACGCATGCGGACACCGGTCACTTCGTCGAAGGAGACCCCGGTATGGATACGGGACCGCCGCCCGGAGCCCTCCTCTTCCCAGAGAAAGCGGCTGGCGACCAGGACGAAGCGCCGCTCCTCCACCAGATAGGCCATGTCGCCCAGGGTGACGATGGCGTCCTGGAGGCAGGCCGAGACGACGGTCATGTCCTCGGCGTCTTCGGCGCGCAGACTCAGCGGTCCGGGCATCGGATCACTCCTCGCCCAACCGTTCGATCTCGGCGCCGCACAGGGCAAGCTTTTCCTCGACCCGCTCGTAGCCGCGGTCCAGGTGATAGACCCGGCCGATCACGGTCTCGCCCTCGGCGGCAAGGCCGGCGAGCACGAGGGAGACCGAAGCGCGCAGATCGGTCGCCATGACCGGCGCGCCGGTCAGCCGGGGCACGCCGCGCACCATGGCCGAGCCGCCGTGCAGATTGATGTTCGCCCCCATGCGCATGAGCTCGGGCACATGCATGAAGCGATTCTCGAAGATCGTCTCGGTGATCATCGAGGCGCCCTCGGCGGTCGCCATCAGGGCCATGGTCTGGGCTTGCAGGTCGGTCGGGAAGCCGGGGAAGGGCTCGGTCATCACATCGACCCCGGCGAGGCTTCCGTTGGTCCGGCGCGCGCGCAGGCCCCGCGGGGTCTCCTCCAGGGTCAGGCCGGCGCCGGCCAGGGCCTCGCCCACCGCGCCGAGTTCGTCCAGCCGCGCGCCGACCAGTTCGAGATCGCCGTCGGTGATGGCGGCCGCGATGGCATATGTGCCGGCCTCGATCCGGTCGGCGATCACCGCATGCTCGGCCCCGCCCAGGGCATCGACCCCTTCGATCTGCAGCCGATCCGTGCCGATGCCGTCGATATGCGCGCCCATGGCCCTGAGGCAACGGGCGAGATCGCCGACCTCCGGCTCGCGCGCGGCGTTCTCTATCACCGTCTCGCCGCGGGCCAGGCTCGCGGCCATCAGCACGTTCTCGGTCGCGCCGACCGAAGGCATGTTGAAGACGATATGGGCGCCCTTGAGGCCCTTGGGCGCGCGCGCCTCGACATAGCCGCCTTCGAGCTCGATCTCCGCCCCCATCTGCTGCAGGGCGCGGATATGCATGTCGATGGGCCGCGTGCCGATAGCGCAACCGCCGGGCAGGGACACCCGGGCGCGGCCGCAGCGGGCGAGCAGGGGTCCCAGCACCAGGACGGAGGCGCGCATCTTGCGCACCAGGTCGTAGGGCGCCTCGGTCTGGGCAATCTCCGCCGCGCAGAGATCCAGGGTCCGTCCGGCATGGCCGCCGTTGCCGTCCTGGCCGTTCATCTCGATCGCCACGCCCAAGGTCGTCAGCAGGCGAACAAGGGTGGTGATATCGGCGAGATGCGGAAGGTTCGACAGGCGCAAGGTGCCCTCGGTCAGCAGGCTGGCCGCCATCAGAGGCAGAGCCGCGTTCTTGGCCCCGCCGATGCGGATTTCGCCCTGCAGCCGGCGGCCGCCGCGAATGCATATCCTGTCCATGCCTGTCCCTATTTACCGGATTTACCGGGGCCGATCCGGGCGATGCGCGCCGGTCGGAAACCAGCCCGTCTCCTTGCCCGTCTCCGTGGTTGTCTACCGCGTGGCGCCTTGCCGCTTCAAGCGGCGGGCGGTGCCTAGTCCGTTTTGCCGCCCGAAGATGGCGATTCGGTGTCCCGCGACTCGGCGCGCGCCCGGCTCTGCGCCTTGCGCCGGCGCAGGTTCTCGCGCAGGGCCCGGGCCTCGCGCGCGCGCCGGTCGTCGGTCTTGTCCGGCGCGCGCTTCGCCCGGTCCGGCCTGTCCTCGCCGTTCACGCCGCACCCGGCAGGAACAGGTTGAGCCAGTCGGCGACCAGGGCCGGGCGGCCCTGGTTCTCGATCTCGACCGTGACGGCGAGGCGCAGCAGGATGCCGCCGCCCGCGCGCTTTTCCGCGCCCGTCAGCACGATGCGGGCCCGCACCCGTTCGCCCGCGCGGACCGGGGTCAGAAAGCGCACTCGGTCGAGGCCGTAATTCAAGCCGACCACCTCGTCCCCCCAGTCCACCCCGGACTCGCGCAGCAGGACGCTGAGCAGGGAAAGGGTGAGGAAACCATGGGCGATCGTCCCGCCGAAAGGCCCCGACGCGGCGCGCGCGGGATCGGTGTGGATCCAATAGGTATCGGCGGTCGAATCGGCAAAGCCGTCGATCATCGCCTGGGTCACGACCCGCCAGGGCGACACCCCGATCTCCCGGCCGACGAACCCTTCGGCGCCGGCAATCGTGAACCCCTCTTCAGCCATGACTCCTCCCCCGCGCGATCCGGCGGCGAGGATGGCGACGGCGCCGGAACCTGTCCAGCCCCGCGCGCCGACAGGGCACCGCCGTGACAGGACCGGCCCGGCGAATGCTCAAAGATGCCGCTTCGCCGCGCGCGAATACGACCCCAAAGCCGAAAATCGCCAAGATCCAGACAGCATAACTCTTTGATTCATATCTATAATTTCAAACGATCAAAGGGTTACGGTCATAAAAACACAGATTCTTGTCATTTCTTGTCATTGCGGGACGCAATGGGCAGAGCCGGTTCGGCTTGCGTATATATTCACTTTTTGTTCTATTTCAACTCCGCACGCGGAATCGCGAATCGGGAGGAAATCCGTGCTGGACGGCGAGTCCGGACCGATTCAGAATGCCTGCCATGCCTGGACAGACCATCCATCCCGGCGCGGCGCCCCAAGGAATGCGGGCTCCGGCGCCGACCCGGAGTCGGGCGAGCCGAAGCCCCCGCTCGGCCACGCGCCTGGCCGTGGCGCTGGCGATCACCCTGCTGGCCGGCTGCGCGAGCGACGCGCCCGAGGAGACTGCCGCCCGAATCGTGCCCGCGCCGTCGGCCACGGCCTTCGCCGTCGAGGCACGGATCGTCGCGACCGAGGACCCGCTGCAATGCGTCGCCTATGCCCGCCAGGCCGGCGCGGTCTTCCTGCGCGGCGACGCCTGGACTTGGTGGGACCAGGCCGCGGGCCTCTACGAGCGGAGCGGAATTCCCCGGATCGGCGCGACCATGGTCTTCCGCAAGCGCGGCCGCTCCCTGGGCCATCTGGCCGTGGTGACCCGGGTGATCGGCGAGCGGCTGATCGTCGCCGACCACGCCAACTGGCTGAACCAGGGCCAGATCCACCAGGACACGCCGATCATCGACGTCTCCCCCGCCAACGACTGGTCCGCCGTGCGCGTCTGGTACACACCGGGCGGCCATTGGGGCGGCCGGATCTATCCCGTCTACGGCTTCATCCACCCGACCCGGCTGGCGGAGTCCTGAGCGCGCTGCGCGGCGCGGCCCCGGCGATTGCCGCGCTTGCCCCGGAATCCCCTGCTGTGGCAAGGTCCGCCCGTCCCGACGGGCCGCGGTAGCTCAGGGGTAGAGCACGCCCTTGGTAAGGGCGGGGTCGGAGGTTCGATTCCTCTCCGCGGCACCATCGCCTTCCCGCAGGATTCCTGGGCTTCTGACACTTCCGACCGCACAGGGTCATGCCCGAAAATGCGGCAGAACGCGACCAGAGCATGCCAACCTTTCGAGGGGATATCGGGGGGATTTGTTCGCGCTTCGCGTCCAGTTTCTGACGTTGCACGAAGAGATCGAGCGCTGGTCCATAACCACGCTGCGTGAGAAGCTCATCACGTTCGGCGCCAAGGTGGTCCGGCACGGTCGGTATGTCACATTCCAGCTTGCCGAGGTGGCGATCCCGGAAACCTTGTTCGCCGATATCCTGCGTCGCATCGACCGGCTCAGGCCGAAGCCAGTCCCCTCATGACGAAAGCGAGACCGTTCAAGCGATCCGACAACGGGGCCGGTGTGTCCGGGGCGCCGCCCGATCGGTGTTTTAGCTCAACGCTCCGGCCGAGCGGCGATCAAAGCAATGGCAGCGGGCCCGCATTGATCGCCACGGCGCGAGCCGCTGGACTGGCGGCGAACTCGGGCCATCATCAACCCCATCGGAGGGCCTCAAATGGGGAATCCCGGTTGTTCGCCATCAGCTTCACCACGGCGACGCTGAACTTTGTCCTTGTCGTCGGCATTGCGGCAGCGCTCGTGCCAGCATTCATTTCCTGGCTGGTGGGGCAGTACGTCTTCAGGATGGATCCGATCCATACTGGCCGGCGCGGTGGCGGGATCTCGCAACTCGGCACCAGCGTTGAGCGCGATTCAGCAACAGTCCCAAAGCACAGCGCCGACGATCGGGTGCCCGGTCCCCTACGCGCTAACGGCGATGATCGTGCTCATCTACGGATATGTCGCGATGTTGATTGCATGTGCAAATGGGGACCATGCGCCCCAATACGCAAGCCAAGGAACGTAACCGCCGGAAATACGGCCATGTATCAGCCCGACTTCGCGATCAGGTGTCCCGCCAGCCTGTGCGCGAGGGCCATGATGGTCAGGGTCAGGTGCTTGTCAGGCAGGACGGGAATGACGCCGCCGTCGCAGATATAGAGGTTGTCGTGGTCGTGGGCGCGCAAGTCGCCATTCACCACGCCTTCCCCGGCGGCGGCCGACATGCGACAGGTGCCGGCGTAGTGAATGCCGGTGCCCGCGTCGTCCATGCCGCCGATAATCAGGGTGCCGGACGCCTTACGGATGACCTTCTTGGCGAAGGCGAGCATCTTCTCCTGCATGGCGCGGCTGCGCGGTGGCTGCTGGAACTGAATGTCGACCTTCTTCACGCCGTAGATATCCTCTTCCTCGGACGGCAGAACCCGGTTCGTCTCGACCGCCTCGGCGGGCGCGAAGAAGGCCACCGTCACGTAGCTCTTGTACATCAGGCGCGCGAAGAACGGCCGCAGGAACCTCGGGATCAGGCCGAACCCTTCGAGGTAGAACGGGGTATAGGGAAAGGTGTGAATGACGTGGCCGATGAAATTGAAATCCGACCCATCGCCGAGCCGACCGCGGGACAGGGCGATCAGGAGGTCGCCGTACCCGACATCGTATTGGGCCCTGGTGCCCCACAGCTTGTAGAGGGAGCTCGAGACAGCGACCTTCGGGTTGTCCTGTAGATTCCGTCCGACATTGCCGGCGCTGTTGGCAAGGCCGCCCGAATACCCGTCGTCGCGCGAGTTGAAGAGAATGCGCGGGGTCTCGATGGCGCCGGCGGCGAGGATGTATCGCTCGGCCTTGACGCGGAATGTCTCACCGCTCCCAGTATCGAGAGCTTCCAGATCGACAATCCGATTCGTGTCCTCGTCGCGGATGAGCCTCGTGACTTTGGCGCCAGTCCGCAGGGTGTAGTTCTCCATCTTCTCGATCTCGGGCAAAAGCCGGGTCGAGAACTTATACATGCTGGCCGCGGCACAGCCC
Source organism: Rhodospirillaceae bacterium (assembly GCA_018699755.1). Taxonomy (GTDB): domain Bacteria; phylum Pseudomonadota; class Alphaproteobacteria; order CADEGL01; family CADEGL01; genus JABIRQ01. Next base: position 5,731 of record JABIRQ010000299.1, read on the forward strand.
GAGGTGCACAGTCCCAGGCTGACGCAGTGATTGGGGCGCTCGGCGCGGGTCTCGACGGCCTTGCGGTTGGCGATGATCTCCGTCCCATGGGGATCGATGCGGTGAATGGCATCGATCACGAGCTGGTCCGGCGGGCGCATGGGCTTGGGCGGGATGAACTCACCGTCGGGAAGGTTCTCCAGATCCTCGAGAGTGCCGCAAACGGTAATGAGCTTCTCGACCGCGCCGTAATCGGGGGCCAGATCGTCGTAGCCGATGGGCCAGCCTGAGAAGTCAGCGGGCGCGAAGCGCACCGACACGCCGTTCCAAAGGTTCTGAAGGCCGTTCAGCTTGAGAATCTGATAGTGCTGGAAGGCCTTTTGCGAGCCCTCGGTGGTCGAGCGCGTGCCGTCCGTGGCGAACAGCTCATGCTCGAATATCGCCCGGTGGGGATCGAGGGGGAACCTGGTATAGGGGCGGATCCCGAAGTCCTTTTTCGTCCAGGCCGGATTGTCTTCTGAGAAATAGGTTGCCGGCAGGGCGCCACCCTGTTCAAGGGAGATGACCTTCAATCCGGCCGAGGCCAGTTGATGGGCCAGGATGCCGCCAGCGGCGCCGGTCCCGACGATGCAGATGTCGTATGCAGCCGTATCGCCCATACCTGTCAGCCCCCGAGAGCGCTCTTGATGAAATCGTCAGAGGCGAAATAAACATGCTCGAAGAACATGTTCATGATGGCGATCTCATCCTTCACCCGCGATTTGGCGACACGCCCGGTGCGGCCGAAATCCGATTTCTCGTGGATGGACTTGACCGTTTGGCTAAGCTGGCCGTTCTCGTCAATGATCCGCGCCATCTGATCGGCGTGTTTCCCGATTCTGGCGCCATAGCCGCTCGCCTGGAGAAGTGCGGCGATGAGATCCCTGTCGTTCTGTTCGACCATGGGGTCCAGTCTCCGTATGCGACCGTCCAGGATGCAAGTGAGTTCAACTCGCTCAAACGCTAGTGCCCTTGCGGCCCCGCATCAAGGCCGGAGAGAGCGCAGGGCTTCCCAGACGCTCCAGGACGCGCGCGCCATGCGGCTCTCCGGCCAGAGGCGCCAATAGGCCGCCGTGCCGGCAGCCGAGGAGTCACAGCGCATAGGTCGGAGCGATGTCGCTGCGGATGACGCTGGTGTGAAATCGCGTGCATGCAGGCGGAACGGACGTGTCGTCGGCCCTGTGACGTATGTCATAGGCGGAGGGCGGGCGCCCTGCCACGATTGCACCCGGCTTCCGATGCCATATATGGATATGCAAGGGACCCAAACGTGCGCAATGACATGGTGACGAACCGCAGGACCCTCGGCCGAAAGGCCCCGTCGCAACCGGGACTGATCACCGGGATGCTGCTCCTGGGCGCGGTCGCCCTCTGCGCCTCCGGCCCTTCCGCCGCTGAACTGGGCGCTGCGCCGCCCGTGCAGCTGGCCCAGAGCCCGCCGACCCCCGCGCCACCGGACGGAACGGATCAGCCCGAACGCAGCCCCGAGCAGCGCGAGGCCGAACGCCGCCTCGAACGGGAAGCCGAGCAGACCGAAGGCGAGATCGATCAGCAGCGGGATGAATTCGAGGAATCCGAGGCGGGCGAGGACGCCCGTGAAGAGATCGACGAGGCCCGTGAGGAAATGGAGCGCCAGCGCGAAGAGCTGGAGCGGGAGAGGGACGAGTTCGAGAACGACCCCGAGGAGACGAGTTGCTGCAATCCGGGCTACAAAGAAGGCGTTCTCCGCGCTTTCGATCGACGGATCGAGCAGCTTGAGGAGGAGTTCGAGCGCGAGCGTCGGCGGATCCTCGACGAGGAGATGAAGAAGAAGGACGAGGAGCGCGCGGCGGTCCTGGAAGGATTGCAGGAGCGGCTGCAACGCATTCTCGACCAGCTCAAGCGCCTGCGCGACATGCCGCCGCTGCCGCCGCCGGGCCTGACCGGATACCCCGACGACGGCGGCTTGGTCCTGGCCATGCTGCCGGGGGTGAGCTTCGCGGGCGCGGGCGATCCGTTTTCGGATCCGCGGGTGCGCCGGGCGCTGATGGACCAATCCGGTGTCGGCCGCGCCCCGGCCGTCTCGATCCCCCGCATGCCGACCATGCAACCCCACATGCTTGCGCCCAGTGTGGAGATCAGGCCCACGCCACGCCCCCCGATGGAGGTGATTCCCCGATGAACGCGGCCCCCGTGAACGCGATCCAGATAAACGCGACCCCCATCCGCGTGACGCGGACCCCATGGCAAACCGCCCTCGCGATGCTGCTGGTCTCGGCCGGCGCGCTCGCCTTCGCTTCGGCCCCCTCCCCGGCCCTGGCCCAGACGGGCGCCGGTCCGCTCCAACTGGCACAGAACGAGGCCAACCTGCCGGAGAAGAGCCCGGAGCAGAAAGCGGCCGAGAAGAAGCTCGAGACGAAGAAGGGCGACCTGGAAGCCAAGCTCGACAAGGAGCGGGACGATTTCCTGAAGTCCAAGGAGGGCAAGGTGGCCCGCGAGAAGTTCGACAAGAAGCGCAAAGAGATCGAGAAAAAGAAGGCGGCGGTGAAAAAGGAGAAGGACGAGTTCGAAAACGACCCGGAGGCGAGGAGCTGCTGCAATCCGGGCTACAAGGAAGGCGTTCTTCGCTATTACGACGGCATGATCAGAAAGTTCGACGAGGAGATCGCGAAGGAAAAGAGGAAGATCGCCGACGACGAGATGAAGAAGCGCGACAAGAAGCGGGCCGCGGCGGCCGACAAGATCAGGGAGGAGATCAAGAAGGTCGAGGCCGAGCTGAAGCGGCTGCGCGACATGCCGCCGCTACCGCCGCCAGGCTTGAGCCAGGGCGGCTATCCGGACGGCGACGGGGTCGTCGCCCTCGCCATGCTGCCCGGCGTGTCCTTCGCCGGTGCCGGCGGTCCGGGATCGGACCCGCGGGTGCGCCGGGCCCTGTTGGACCAATCCGGTGTTGGCCGCGCCCCGGCCGTGTCTATCCCGCGCGTGCCGCCCATGCAGCCCCACCGACCGGAGGTCGAGATCGCCATCCCGCCGGTCAAGCCCCCCGTGGAGGTGATGCAATGAGAACCGCAATCGACCAACTCCGCCGGACGCCCGGCCTCGCGCGCCTGTCCCTCGCCCTGCTCGCCCTGGGCACGGCGCTCGTCCTCCAACCCGCCGCCGGCCACGCCCAGGAGGAGGTACCGGGCCATGTCCAGGCCGTCACCGCCGCCCTCAAGATGCGCCTGGAAGGGGCCTCGGACGCCGAAGTCGAAGCGGCCCTGGGGGTGCGCGGCGGCGCGGCGGTCGAGACCGAGCCGGGCTTCCGCTACGAAGGCTTCGCCCTGCACCGCGTGGTCTATGCCGATTACGCGCCGCCGCGCGACGCAGCGCTCTATCACAGCCTAGCCGGCTATCTCCAATTCGCGGACCGGATCGACCGGCGGGCCACGGTGGCGTTCCGCGTCTCTTACGATCTGGGCAAGGGCGGCCCGGCCATCGGCTTCGCCGCGCTGCAGACGGCAACGCCCGACGAACCCGAGGCCGAGGTCTTTTTCGTGCCGGCCGAGGCGATGACGACGGGTGCCGGGGCGGAGGGCGCGGCCGCCTTCCACGACCATGTCGCGCGGAACGCCGTGCCGGCTTTCGCCATGGCCGAGGCCGCGGGCAAGTCCTTCTGGACGGTGATCTTTCTCAAGGACCGGCTGGAGGCCGACGCCGCCATCGCCGTCGTGACCAGCGAGTCCGAAGAGGGCGCCGGCGGCGATGGCAGCGCGAGCCGCTATCTGCTCGAGGACGGCTGGGTCACGGCGATCCTCGCCAACCCGCGTGGCCCATCCGGCAAACCCCCGCGTTTCGCCAAGATCATCTACACGCCGGGGATCGGCACCCCCGAGGCGGGCCGGACCGCCCGCCCCGTGGCGGTCTTCCCTCTCTCGCCCGACTGAGCGGGACGCCGGAACCGTTCACGCGCGCATTCACCCGGAGCGGCGAAGAGCCTAGTCTTGTCCATAGAGACCGCGACCGGACCCATCCGGCCGCGATCCCCTGTCCAGCCGAACGGGAGATGTCGATGACACGGATATTCCACCATGGGGCGCGAGGCGCATTCGCCGCGGCAGTCCTGCTGCTGGCCTGGCCCAGCGCGGCCCCGGCGGCCTCGCCCTGCGCCGGGTCCGTCACCTATCTGGCCGCGCAATACGAAGCGGATGGCAGGACGCGGGCGGCGCTGGACCTCGTCCATGCCGGCCTGCAGGACCTGCCCGCGGGCTATAGCTATGGCGGGTCGAGCGCCAATCCCTGGAAGGCGGTGGCGAACGGCGCGGACCTGGCGGCCGCGTTGGGCGCCTTTTTCGAAGGCTGGTGCACGGCCCCGCCCGAGATCGACGGCAGTTCCGACAACGCGCTCGACCCGATCCTCTATTTCGCGTGGCTCTATTTCCGCAATTCCGCAGGTCAGGATTTCGTGCAGGGCCGCGACCCGGCCGACCCGGCCAAGCCCTTGACGACCGGAACCGCCTTCCTGTCCAAGTTCAACGCCGAATACCGGGCCTATATGGACAGTCCCGAATCGGCGGCGGTGGTCGCCGAATGGATCGCCGATCCGCGCATCGAAATCGAGGACTACGCCAAGCGCGAAGCGGGCGATTACGCGAGCTGGAACGCATTCTTCACCCGCAATCTGGTGAAGGGCGAAGACGGCGGCTATCCCAGCCGGCCGGTGACCATGCCCGAGCGCGACTACGTCATCGTCGCGCCGACCGACTGCATCATGAATCCGCTGGTCCAGGTGCTGAATCGGGACGGCACGGAGACCCGGCGCTATATCGAGAATCCCCTGGCGATGGACACGGTGCTCGACGTGAAGTCGATCCCGATCTCGTTGGACCGGCTGCTGGGCGGCGCGCCCGAGGCGCTGAAGGAGAAATTCGTCGGCGGCAGCGGATTGGCCTGCGTGCTGATGCCGAACACCTATCACCATTTCCATGCGCCGGTGGACGGCACGATCCTCCATGCCGAGATCGTCGAGACGGGCACGCCAGGCACGCCAGGCACCTTCGGCTATCCCGATTTCCCGAACTGGGTGCCGCCGAGCGGCGATGTCGGCCGACCGGGCACGGATTTCAGCCAGTTCCAGGCCTTCCAGCGCGGCGTGATCGTGATCGAGGTGAAATACGCCAACCTGCCGGGGCGGGAGCCGGCGATCCTGACCGGCTATGTCGCCTCGATCCCCGTGGGGCTCGATTCCGTGGGCTCCGTCGTGTTCGCCGAGGAGGTGAAGCCGGGTGTGGCGGTGAAGAAGGGGGTGACCGAGTTGGGCAACTTCTTCTACGGCGGCTCGCTCGACATCCTGCTGTTCTCCAAGGGCATGGTCAGCCCGGCGGTGCAGACAAGAATGGGCAACCAGATCGCCATCATCGAGGTGGGCACCGCGCCGCGCTCGCCCTGGTCGCTGGACTAGATCCGACAAGAAGGGGCGAGATCATGTGGCCGCGCACGGACCTGGCCGAGTTGCTCGGCATCGAGCATCCGATCGTCCAGGCGCCGATGGCGGGCTCGACCACCCCGGCCCTGGCGGCGGCAGTGTCGAACGCCGGCGGACTCGGTTCGCTGGGCTGCGCGTCCTTCGCGCCGGATACGCTGCGCGCGGAGACGGAGGCCCTGCGCAAGGCGACCAACCGGGCCTTCAACCTCAACTTCTTCGTCCATGAAGAGGCGGTGACGACGGCGGCGGAGACCCGGCGCATGCTCGACCGCCTGGCGCCCTATTACGCCGAGCTGGGGGCGGAGGCGCCGGACGAAGCGCATATGCTGTTCAAACCCTTCGACGACGCGATGCTGGCGGCCGTGCTGGACCTGCGCCCACGCATCGCGAGCTTCCATTTCGGCCTGCCGGACGCGGCGGCAATGGCGGCGCTGAAGGAAGCCGGGATCGTCGTCCTGAGTTCCGCCACCACGGTCGCCGAGGCGCGAGCGCTGGAGGTCGGCGGGGCCGACGCCATCGTCGCCCAGGGCGGCGAGGCGGGCGGCCATCGAGGCACCTTTCTGGGCGGGATCGATGGGGGCACGGTCGGCACCTTCGCCCTGGTGCCCCAGGTCGCGGACGCGGTCTCGGTGCCGGTGATCGCGGCGGGCGGCATCGCCGACGGGCGCGGCATCGCCGCCGCCTTCGCCCTGGGGGCGAGCGGGGCGCAGATCGGCACCGCCTTCCTCAACTGCCCGGAGGCGGGTACGAACGACCTTCACCGCGCCGCCCTGCTGGCCGCCGAGGACGGCCAGACCAAGGTGACGAAAGTGATCTCGGGCCGGCCGGCGCGGGGTCTGGTCAACCGCTACATGGCCGAGATGACCGACCGGGAGGAGACCTCCCTGCCCTTCCCCCTGCAATACAGCTTGACCCGACCGCTGCAGGCGGCGGGCGGGGCGAAGGGTTCCGACGAATTCCTCGCCCTCTGGGCCGGCCAGGCCGTGGCCCTGAACCGCGCCCTGCCGGCGGCTGAGCTGGTCGAGACGCTGATCGAAGAGACGCGCGCTGCCTTCGCGGCACTACACCGTTAGAACCCGGTTCAATCCGCCATCGTGACCCGCGCCAGGGGCGGGGCGAGGGCGCCCCAGCGATTTTCGCGGACGGTGAAGCCGTCTTCCTCCAGGGCGGACGGCGCATAGGCGAGGGGCGCTTCGGCCACCGTCGGGGTCTTGCCACTTTCCGCCGCGAGGATGCTGCCCGCGAGCAGCAGGACGAAGCCGGCCTTGGCGGCCGTCCAACGGGAAACGAGGCGTCCTGCCCTGGGCATCGGGTGCTCCTTCCTGGCTCACCGCATCGATCCGCCCAAGGTGAAGAAGAAAGATTGCGGCGGGCTTAACGGCCGTCCGCGGGATGGCCGCCCCGACTCGACC
>JABIRQ010000211.1 GCA_018699755.1 Rhodospirillaceae bacterium
CGGACCAACTCGACATGGAGCAGGCCGTTCTCGAGATTGGCGCCCGAGACCTTGATATGATCGGCGAGCTGGAACCGCCGCTCGAACGCGCGCTTGGCGATGCCGCGGTGGAGATAGCTGGCATTGCCGCTCTCGCCCTCGACGGCCTTTCCGGCGATCAGAAGCGAGTTGTCCTCGACCGTGATCTCAATGTCGTCTTCGCCGAAACCGGCGACGGCCATGGAGATGCGGTACTCGTCCTCGCCGAGCTTCTCGATATTGTAGGGTGGATAGGCGGCCTGCTTGGAATCGTACTGGCTCGCCGTCTCCATCAGGCGGGAGAGGTTGTCGAAACCGATCGTGGATCGGAACAGGGGGGTTAGGTCGAACGTCATGGTTTAGGTCCTCCATTCGAAGCGACGTTGGCGGCGGACCCACAAACGTGTCTGATCCGCCAGTTACCATCAGGCCCCGGAACCCGATTTCGGCATTCCGGGGCGCTTATCGATGTGGGGACGGATGCGCGGGATTCAAGAGGGCGATGGCGCCTGAGCGCACAAACAAAAGCGGCGCCTTTCGGCGCCGCCCGGTCGCGTCGAGATGTCGAAAACCGCCCTATTTCAGGCCGAATTGCTCGAACCGCTTGTTGAAACGGGCGAGCTGGCCGCCGGTGTCGAGCAGGCGGTGGGTGCCGCCGGTCCACGCAGGGTGCGTCGTGGGATCGATGTCCAGGCGCAATGAATCGCCCTCTTTCCCGTAGGTCGAGCGGGTCTTGTACTCGGTTCCGTCCGTCATGATCACGGTGATCTCGTGATAATCCGGGTGGATGTCCTTCTTCATGGCACTGCTCCGGGGGCTCCTGCGCTTCGGCCGTGGCTTATACAGCAAGCCGCACGGCGCGGGCAAGGGATACCGGGTGTTGGCCCAAGGCCGTCCGTGCGCTAGGGATAGGCGCGAAAACGGGCGGTCCGTTCCCTGGGCCGTCCGCGTTGGTTCCATGGTTGAAACGGGGGCAATCGCCGGGTGAGTCGCAGGGGCGGAACGCGAACGGACAGCTATGGTGGCCGCACTGCGGGCAGTGGGCGCGCCGGCTCGCGCGATCTGGGTCAGCTGCGGCGGCTTTGGCCCTTCCTGGCGCCCTATCGGGTGCGAGTGCTGGGCGCCGCCCTGGCGCTGGCCGTTGCGGCCGGCACGGTCCTGGCCTTCGGCGCCGGCCTACGCTGGTTGGTCGACGAAGGGTTCGCCGGCGGCGAAACGGCGCTGCTCGACCGGGCGCTGATCGGCATGCTGGCCATCGTCGCCGTTCTCGCTCTGGCCTCGTGGTTTCGCTCCTATCTCGTCGCCTGGCTGGGCGAACGGATCGCGGCCGATATCCGCAAGGCGGTCTACGACAATGTCATCGGGTTGAGCCCGGGTTTCTTCGAGGTGACGCGCACGGGCGAGGTGCTGTCTCGCCTGACCACCGATACCAGCCTGTTGCAGACCGTGATCGGCACCTCGGCATCGATGGCCCTGCGCAACGTCATCCTGCTGTTCGGCGGAACCGTCATGATGGCGGTGACCAGCCCCAAGCTGACAGCCTTGGCCTTTCTGGTCGTCCCCGTGGTGGTCGTGCCCATCCTGGTGTTCGGTCGCCGGGTCCGGCGCCTGTCGCGCGACAGCCAGGATCGCATTGCCGAGGTCGGCGGTCAGGTCGATGAATCGATCAACGCCGTGCGCACGGTCCAAGCCTTCGGCCATGAGGCGTTGGATCGCGCGACCATGGCCGAACGGGTGGAAAGCGCTTTCGAGGTTGCCGTGCGGCGCACGGTCGCCCGGTCCAACCTGGCCGCGATTGTCATCCTGCTGATCTTCGGCGCGGTCGGCACGATCCTGTGGATCGGGGGCTACGACATGATGGCCGGGCGGATTTCGGCGGGCGAGCTTTCGGCCTTCGTCTTCTATGCCGTCGTCGTTGCCGGGTCCGTCGGCTCGCTCAGCGAATTCTTCGCAGATATTCAGCGCGCCGCGGGCGCGTCCGAGCGTCTGCTCGAACTGCTGGGGACCGAGCCCGAAATCTCTGCTCCGGCCGCCCCCGTGCCCCTGAAATCTCCGGCGCAGGGACGGATTGCCTTCGAGGGCGTCACCTTCCGCTATCCGTCGCGGCCCGATCGCGCGGCCGTGGAAGACTTGTCATTCGAGGTGGGGGCAGGGGAGCGAGTCGCCTTGGTCGGCCCATCGGGCGCGGGAAAGACGACGGTTTTTCAGCTTCTTCTGCGTTTCTACGACCCGGAAGCGGGCACCATACGGTTCGACGGCGCGGATCTGCCCGATCTCGACCCCACGGCCCTGCGTGGCCAGATCGGATTGGTCTCTCAGGAGCCGGTGATCTTCTCCGCGAACGCCATGGAGAACATCCGCTATGGCCGGCCGACGGCGAACGACGAGCAGGTGCGCGCGGCGGCCGAGGCGGCGGCCGCAACGGAATTCCTGGACCGCTTGCCCGAGGGCTTCGAGACATTTCTCGGCGAGAGGGGGTTGCGTCTGTCCGGCGGCCAGCGCCAGCGTATCGCCATCGCCCGGGCGATCCTGCGCGATCCGGCTCTGCTTTTGCTCGACGAGGCGACCAGCGCGCTCGACGCCGAAAGCGAACGGCTCGTGCAGGACGCGATCGCGCGTCTGGCCGAAGGACGGACCTCCATCGTCATCGCTCACAGGCTGGCGACCGTGCAGAAGGCCGACCGGATATTGGTGCTCGATCAGGGCCGCATCGTGGCGACCGGCCGCCATGACGAATTGATTGCCGAAGGCGGCCTCTACGCCCGCCTCGCTGCCCTGCAGTTCGACCGGCCCGATCCGGAAGCGGATGTTTCCGAAGCCGATCTCACCACGATCTAGCCGATTCGGTGGCCGGTTAACGCTGGTCGAAGCGCAGTTCTATGCGGCGGTTGCGGCGCAGGGCTTCGGGCGACAGGCCGGCGTCGAGGGGTTGGAACTCGCCGAAGCCGGTGGCGGCCAGCCGCCCCGGCGGAACGCCGAGTTCCATCAGGTATTTGACGACGGAAACCGCGCGGGCAGTGGACAGTTCCCAGTTCGAGCCGAATTGACGCGTGGCGATCGGGACGATGTCGGTATGGCCGTCGACCCGGAGGATCCAGTTGATCTCCGGCGGAATCTCGGCGGCGATCGCGATCAGGGCGGTGGCGAGATGGGCGATTTGCCGGCGTCCGGCCTCGTCCAGATTCGCGGCGCCCGAGGCGAAGAGCACGTCGGACTGGAAGACGAAGCGGTCGCCCACGATCTGAATGTCGTCGCGCCGGCCAAGAATTTCGCGCAAGCGGCCGAAGAATTCCGAGCGATAGCGCGCCAGTTCCTGCACCTTGGAGGCCAAGGCCGCGTTCAGGCGCTGGCCCAGATTAGCGATCTGCACCTCCTGGTCCTCGGTCTTCGCCTCGGATGCCTCCAAGGCGACGGAAATGCGGGCGATCTGCTGGCGCAAGGCGGCAAGTTGCAGGTTCAGGATCTCGACCCGGGCCAGGGCTTCCTCGCTGATCGCCTCTTGCGAGGTCAGGCGCCTGCGCGTGTCGTCGAGTTCGGTTTCCGACTCGGTTAGGGAGGATTCAGTGGCCGAAAGTCGGTCGCGCAGGGTCGATATCTCGATCTCCCGCTCCGAAATCGCCTCCTCGGAACCGGCCGTCTTCTCGCGCAGGGCGGCCAGGGCCGCGGTCAGGGAGTCGATCTCTCTGTCTTTCTCGTCCAGGGCTTCTTTCGCGCCGGCTGTCTCCGCCTGCAGGTTCGCGAGGGTTGCGGCGAGGGCGTCGCGTTCGCTCGACGTGCTCATCAGGCGTTCGTTCAAATGGTCGCGCGTCTTGATAGAGGCCTGGAGTTGCGCCGAAAGCTGCGCCAGGGATTCGCGCATGTCGGCGCCGGCCTCGCGTTCGAGCGCCAGCATGTCGGCCAATTCGGTGATCTGTGCGTTGAGACGGTCAAGGGCCTTGTCGCGGCCGGAGAGGACCTCGCTCAGATAGAACTGGGCAACCACGAAGATCATCAGCAGAAAGATGATGAGGATGAGCAGGGTGGCGAGGGCGTCGACGAAACCCGGCCAGATATCGAAGCTGCGGCGGCGGCGCAAGGCGGAAGCCATAGTCGGTACTAGCGCTGCTCTTCTTCAGCGATCGCGGCGATGGTGCGGGCGAGCAGCTTGATCTCGTTGCGGATCTCGCGCACCCCATCCTCCCGGCCCCGCGTCTGGTCTTCCAACAGGCGTTGGGTGCCCATGTCCAGGTTGCGGATATGGTTGCGCGTCGTTTCGTCCATGCCGAAACCGGCTTCGGCGGCCTCTACCAGGCGCGTGAGGATGGGCCCCAGATCGCGCTGATTCTCCGCCAGGCGCACCATCAAGGCCTGCTCGGTCCGCATCTGGTCGGTCAGGGTCGAGAGACGATCCGCCAGGGAGGCCAGATTGCGGCTCGTTTGGTAACGGTCTTCCTCGCCCCGGGTCAGGGTGCGCTGCAACTCCTCGAGGTTATCCGCATTCTGTTCGAGCAGGGCCTGGATATAGGCAGGGACGGAGGCGTCGCCCTCGCCGCCGCCCGGTCCACCGGATGACAGGCGTGTCGCACCGGCCAACCATTCCTCAAGTTCGTTGTAGAAGCGGTTCTGGGCTTGGCCGGCCTGCAGGTCGAGGAAGCCCAGGACGAGCGAGCCGGCGAGGCCGAACAGCGACGAGCTGAACGCGGTGCCCATGCCCGATAGCGGCGCCTGAAGGCCAGCCTTCAACGAGCCGAACATACCCGGCAGATCGTCCGCCGCGACCGAGAGGTTGCCGATCACGTCGGCCACCGAATCGACGGTCCGGAGCAGACCCCAGAAGGTGCCGAGCAGGCCAAGGAAGATCAGAAGGCCGATGAAGTAACGCGAAATCTCGCGCTGTTCGTCGAGGCGCGATGCGATGCCGTCGAGTAGGGAGCGCAAGGACATGGTGGACAGGCTGAAACGGGCGCGCCGCTCGCCCAGCATGGCCGCCATGGGGGCGAGCAGTTCGGGTGGCGTCTCGGCGATGCGGCCCTCCCTGTCCTCGCGGAAGCGGGCGATCCAGCCGATGACGGGGTAGAGCATCAGGACCTGACGCAGGGAGTAGCCGATGCCGATCAGCAAGACCCCCAGGATCAAACCATTGAGAAAGGGATTGGCCCGAAACGCCTCGATCAGGGATGGTGCAAGGGGCACGCAGATGGCCAGCACGATGGCCAGGAAAACGGCCATCCAGAGCAGGTGACGTTGCGGTCGGGTCATCGGACTCGGCTCCCTCGTCCGTTGTCCTGGCCGCGACGACCGCTCAGCGCCGGTCGATCAGAAGGTCGACTCGGTCGGCCGGTTCGGCTTCGGTCTTGTTGCCCAGTGCGCGCACATCGATGCGGGTGCTACGCACGCCTTCGGCGATCAGATAGGAACGCACGGCCAGCGCACGCGACAGGGACAGGCGCCGTGCCTTGCTCGATTCGTTCTCGGCGCCGGCGGCATAGGCCAGAAGTTGCAGACGCGCGTTGTCGTCGGCCTTCATGCTTTGCGCCACGTCTGAAAGGGTCTTCTTGGCGGCGTCGGAGAGATTGGCGTCGTCCGAGCCGAACAGGAGCCGGATTTCGCCGCCGCCGGATGGCGTCGGGGCGGCGGGCGCGGTGGCGACCTGCGGTTTGGACTGTGGCGTGGCCGCCGGTGCCGGCTTCGGTGCCGGAGTGGGCGCCGGTTTCGCAGCCGCTTCAGGTGGTGGCGAAGGGGCGGCGCTGGGCGGCGGCGGGGGTGGCGGCGTAGCCGCGCCCTGGGCCGGTTTCGCGGGAGCGCTCGCGACCGCTTCCGGCGTCGGCGGGGCGGGCGTGGGTTTCGGCGCCGCTGCCGGAGCGGGTGCGGGTTTCGGCGCTGCCGCCGGCGCGGGAACAGGCGCGGGTTTCGCAGCGGCGGCCGGAGCCGGTTTCGCAGCAGGCGCCGGGGTCGGTTTGGGGGCGGCGGCCGGGGCCGGTTTCGGCGCAGGCTTGGCCGCGGTGGAGGCTTGGGATGTCGGTTTCGTTTTCGCTGCCGAGGGCGCGCGCAAGGTCACCGGCGAACGGACGGCAGGCGCGGCGGCGCCCCGCGGCGCGGGGAAGGCCGATGCCCCGGGCGGGGTCGGCATCATCAACTCGGGCATGGCCGGTGGCGGGCCGAGCGCGTCGATCACGCTCAAATCCACGGTGACGCTGGGGTCGTCCTTGCCGATATAGAGGGTGTCCTGGGACACGGCTATCCGCCCGCCCAGCGCCGAAAGGGCGCAGGCAAGTGCAAGTGCGGTGACCATCGAGGCGGCGCGCCCTTGCCGTCTGATTCTAACCTCTGCGGATGCCATACGACCCCGCCTTCCAAATGTTCGCGGGAGTTGTGCCCTGTTCGTTCCGTGGCGCGCACCATAGCCTAGGGGCGAATCGCCGACAACAGATTTGCCCGGGCGCCCCGATGCCGCGAGGTCAGGCATTGCGCAGGATCTTTTGAAGTTCGCCATGCAGCCGCCCGTTGGCGGCGAGAACGTCGCCGGAGCGCAGCATGCCGGAGCGCCCGTCCAGCTCGCTCACGAAACCCCCGGATTCGCGAACGATCAGGATCCCCGCGGCGATGTCCCAGATCGAAAGACCGGCTTCCCAGAACCCCTCGTAGCGGCCCGCCGCGACATAGGCCAAATCCAGAGCGGCGGAGCCGTAGCGGCGAATTCCCGCGACCAGGGGCATCAAAGCCCCAATTTGCGCCAAGTAAGGAGCATGACCTTCCCGACCCATGAACGGAATGCCCGTCGCGATGATCGATTCGTCGAGGCGCTTGCGTTCGGAAACCCGAAGGCGGTGATCGTTGAGATAGGCGCCGGCGCCCCGTTCGGCCCAAAAGGTCTCGTGGCGGATCGGATCGTGGATCACGCCGGCGACGATATCGCCGTCCCGCTCCAGACCGATCGAAATCGCGAAATGGGGCAGGCCGTGCAAGAAGTTGAGAGTGCCGTCGAGTGGATCGACGATCCACCGGTGGCGGCCGTCGCCCTCGACTTCGCCGCCCTCCTCGAGCAGAAAACCGTAGTCCGGTCGTGCCTTCGACAGCTCGCGCCGCAACGTCTTCTCGGCCTTCAGATCGGCGGCGGTGACGAAATCGGCTGGGCCCTTGCGCGAAACCTGAAGCTGCTCGACCTCGCCGAAATCTCGCACCAGTGCGCGCGACGCCTTGAGCGCAGCCTCCGTCATCACGTTGATCGTGGGGGAGCGGACGGCCATGCCTCGAATCAGTCCTTGGCGCGTTCGACGTAGGTCCGTTCCACCGTGTTGACGACGATGCGGTCGCCTGTCCCGACGAAGGGCGGCACGGAAACGCGCACGCCGTTCTCCAGCATGGCCGGCTTGTACGACGCGGCGGCCGTCTGCCCCTTGACGACCGGGTCGGCCTCAACCACTTCGAGGATCACGCTGGCCGGGATCGCGGCGCTGAGCGGCCGGCCCTCGTGGCTCATCACCGTGATCGCCATGCCGTCCTGCAGAAAGGCGACCTCTTCGCCGAACAGATCCCCGTTCACGGTGAGCTGTTCATAGGTTTCGGCGTCCATCAGGGTGTGCAGATCGCCCTCGGCATAGAGGTACTGGTATTCCTTCTCGTCGAGGCGCACGCGCTCGACCGATTCGGCCGAGCGAAACCGTTCGTTGAGCTTGCTGCCGTCCTCGAGATTTCGCAGTTCGACCTGCATATAGGCCCCGCCCTTGCCGGGCTGGGTATGGGCGATCTTCACCGCACGCCAGAGCTTGCCCTGATGCTCGATCACCATGCCCGGTCGGATTGTGTTGCCGTCGATCTTCATATCGGTTCTTTGGAATCGGGGGCGCCGGGCGTCGTGGCCCGGCAAGGCGCGCGGAAGCTATCAGCTTTGCCGGGGGCGGTGCAATGCGCGCCGGGGTGAAGGTCGCGCTAGCCCTGCGGCCAGCGAAAATCGCCGTCGATCCCATGCAGCACCCCGTCTTTTTCGAAGGCGAAGAAGACGAAGGCGAAGGTGACGTCGTAGGGGAGGTCCTCAAGGGCGCCGTCACTCGCGCGTCGCTGGGCGATGACGTTGCCGACATCGCGCCCGTCGGGGATGTTGCTCTTGTCGAGGGCGGAGGCTTGGCCCTCCGTCCAGGTGAGGACGAGATCGCCGGACTCGATCCGGCCTTTTTCGCGCAGCAAGGGAAGGCTCCAGGCCTCGCCCGAGACCACGACCACGCGCATCATGTAAGGCACGCCGTCGGGCATCGTGCCGTCGAAGAACATGGGGTAGGGGCGGCCGTCCGGGTTGTCGTAAAGGGCGTAGGGATTGCGGCCGTAGCGACGGAAATCCTCGGGCGTCATGACCGTGCCATGGGGTGCGCGGGCGGCGAATTTCTCGAAGGATTCGAGGCGCGCCGGCAGCACCTTCAGCACCTCGCCGGCCAGCTTGCCGACGATCGCCTCGCCGGTGAATTGCTGCCACCAGGTCTCGGTCAGGCGATCGTACATGACGAGATCCGAGTTGCGCAGCCGACCGGTGGTGCCGAATTCGACCGTCTGGCCGTCGAGTACACGCTCGAAGACGATGGCCGCGTTGCACAGCGGACAATAGGTCACGGCCACCGGTACTCCGCCCAGGGTGTCGTTGGCGATCTCGTGGAACATCAGATAGCGCAGAGGGTAGGCCCGTGCCTCCTCGCCGATCACCAGGCCGATCACCGGCTCGGTCGGCGACAGGAAGGGTTCGAGATCGGCGACCGGATGAAAGGGCGGATCGTCCAGCGAACGGATGCCGTCGCGCGGCGGGCCGCCGGACGTGATTTCGTCGAGGGGCACCGAATGCGTCTCGAAGTCGTTCTTGGGAAATTCCCGCCGGGCGTCGTCCAGGTCGAGGGCGAAGGCGGCACTGGCCCAAGACAAGGCGAGGACAAGTGTGGCGAGAGCGGGTAGGAGGGAGGTGTGAACGCGCATCATGGCGATAATATAGACTGGCCGTGTGCTCACGGTCGCATCACAAGGCGGCGAGCGCCGCCGCGATCTCGTCGTTGAAGGCGGCGACGGCCGCGCCCGGGCCCTCGGGATGGTCCCAGACGGCGGAGACGACGGCCAGGAAGTCGGCCCCGGCCTGAACCAGGGGCGCGCAGTTGCCGACCGTGATGCCGCCGATGGCGACGCAGGGCACGGTCATCAGCTCGCTCCACCAGCGCAGGATTTCCGGATCGGCCGCTGATTTGGCTTCCTTGGTTTCGGTCGGGAAGAAGGCACCGAAGGCGACATAGTCCGCGCCGGCCTCCGCGGCTTCCAACGCGAGGTGCTTGGAATCGTGGCAGGTCACGCCGACGATCCGGTCCTCGCCGAGCAGCGCGCGGGCCTCGCCATAGGATGTGTCTTCCTGCCCCACATGAACCCCGTCGGCGTCCAGTTGGGCGGCCAGATCGGGCCGGTCGTTGACGATGAAGGCCACGTCGCGGGCATGGCAGATCGGTATCAGCGCCCGGGCCGCGTCGCGCACCGCGCCGTCCGGGGCATCCTTCAGGCGAAGCTGGACGCAAGCGACGTCGCCACCGTCCAGCGCCTCGGCTAGCCGCAAGGCGAAGGCGTCCAGCTCGAAGGCGGGCGGCGTGACGAGATACAGCCGGCAATCGGACTTGCCGGATACGGCCATGTCGTTCAGGCCTTGCCGCGATAGATGTCGATGATCGTGTCGAGCATCTTCAGGGCCTCGTCGCGCGGACGCTGGAAGGTGTTGCGGCCGATGATCGAGCCGCTGGCGCCGCCGTCGCGCAGGCCGCGAATCTCGTCGAAGAACTCGTCCAGGCTCTTGGGATTGCCGCCCGAGAAGACCACGAGGCGGCGGCCGTTGAAGGCCGACTGCATGACATGGGCGACGCGTTTGGCCAGGGTCGAGATATCGATTTTCTGCGCTTCGTAGACCTTCTTGGCCTCGGGCAGTTCGAGATGGGCGGTCGGCGGCTTGACCTTGATGATATGGGCGCCCAGCAAGGCTGCCATATGGGCGGCATAGGCGCAGATATCCACCGCCGTCTCGCCTTCCTTGGTCAGGTCGCCGCCGCGCGGATAGGACCAGACCACGACGCCGAGGCCGAGGGCCTTGGCTTCCTCGGCCAGTTCGCGGATCTCTTCCATCATCGAGAATTGGTCGTCCGACGCGGGGTAGATTGTGAAGCCAATGGCGGCGCAGCCCAGGCGCAAGGCGTCGCCGACCGAGGCTGTGATCGCCTGGTCCTTGAGGCGGGACAGGCTGTTCGCGCTGTTCATCTTCAGGATGGTCGGGATCGCACCGGCAAAACTGTCGGCCCCGGCCTCCAGCATGCCCAGCGGCGCGGCATAGGCGTTGAGCCCCGCATCGATGGCGAGCTGGTAGTGGTAATGCGGATCGTAGGCGGGCGGGTTGGGCGCGAAGCTGCGCGCCGGGCCGTGCTCGAA
>JABIRQ010000338.1 GCA_018699755.1 Rhodospirillaceae bacterium
AAGCCCGTTTCGTCCATCAGGGCATGACCAGCTCCGACGTGCTGGACACCTGCCTCGCCGTCCAACTCACCCAGGCCGCCGACCTGCTGATCAAGGGCCTCGACGGCCTGCTCGCCGTGCTGGAGCGGCGGGCGACGGAGCACAAGGACACGGTCTGCATCGGGCGCAGTCACGGCATCCATGCCGAGCCCACCACCTTCGGCCTGAAGCTGGCCGGGCATTACGCCGAATTCGCGCGCTGCCGCGAGCGCATGGTCCGCGCGCGGGAGGAGATCGCGACCTGCGCCATCTCGGGCGCGGTCGGGACCTTCGCCAATATCGACCCGGCGGTCGAAGCCCATGTCGCGGCGAAGCTGGGCCTCGCGATCGAGCCGGTCTCGACCCAGGTCATCCCGCGCGACCGCCACGCCATGTTCTTCGCCACGATGGGGGTGGTCGCCGGCGCCATCGAGAGGCTGGCGACGGAGGTCCGGCATCTGCAGCGGACCGAGGTGCGCGAGGCCGAGGAATTTTTCGCGCCGGGGCAGAAGGGCTCCTCCGCCATGCCCCACAAGCGCAACCCGATCCTGAGCGAGAACCTGACCGGCCTGGCGCGGATCGTGCGCGGCGCCGTGGTGCCGGCGATGGAGAACATCGCCCTGTGGCACGAGCGCGATATCAGCCATTCCTCGGTCGAACGGATGATCGGGCCGGACGCGACCGTCACCCTGGATTTCGCCCTGCACCGCCTGACCGGCATGATGGACAAGCTGCTGGTCTATCCCGAGACGATGCAGGCCAATCTCGACCGGCTGGGCGGGCTGGTCCATTCCCAGCGCGTCCTGCTGGCCCTGACCCAGGCGGGAATGAGTCGCGAGGATTCCTATGCCGCCGTCCAGCGCAACGCGATGAAGGTCTGGGAGGAAGGGGCGAGCTTTCTCGACCTGCTCAAGGCCGACAAGACCGTGACCGCGCATCTGGACGCAGCGGCCCTGGCGGCCCTGTTCGATCCGGGCCACCACACCAAGCATGTCGACACGATCTTCGCCCGGGTGTTCGGCCCAGCATAGCGAGCGGCTCCGTTGCAACATCCCTCTCCAATAGGGAGAGGGTTTGGATAGGGGTCGATACGGCGGATGCTACGCCCCGGATTCCGCGACGATCTGGTCATGGGCGACGGCGAGCAGGTTGCTCATCTCCTTGCGGAGCTTGTGCTCGGCGATCTCCACGCCCTTGCCGGTCAGGTCGCCGAAGACCTTGCGGTAGACGTCCTCGTCGCCCGGCTCCTCGAAATCGGAAATCACGACCTGCTTGGCGTAGGCCTCGGCCTCGGCCGCGTCCATGCCCATCAGCTCGGCCGCCCAGAGGCCAAGCAGCTTGTTGCGCCGGGCGTGGCACTTGAATTCAAGCTCCTTGTCGCGCTTGAACTTGGCCTCGTATCCTTTTTCGCGGTTGTCGAAGCTCGACATCTGGGGTTGCCTCCTTATCTTTTGTGATCTTTCGTGGTCTCTCCGGGCGGCCATCCGGCGCTTCCCGCATTCGGTCATATATGTAGTGGCCCCAGCCCGACGATGGTAGGCGAAATCGCATGTGCACCGTGGTTATCCTGCGCCGACCCGGCCATGACTGGCCGCTGATCCTGGGCGCGAACCGGGACGAGATGCGCGGACGCCCCTCGCGGCCGCCGGGCCGCCACTGGCCGGATCGGGCCGAGATCGTGGCCGGGCTGGACGAACTGGCCGGCGGCTCGTGGATGGGACTCAACGATTCCGGCGTGATCGCCTGCGTCCTCAACCGCCATGGCAGCCTGGGCCCGGCCGAGGACGCGCGCAGCCGAGGCGAACTGGTGCTGGAGGCCCTGGACCATGCCGAGGCCGGCGCGGCCGCCGAGGCCCTGGCCGATCTCGACGCGCGGGCCTATCGCAGCTTCAACCTGCTCGTCGCCGACGGCCACGATGCCTATTGGATCAAGGGCTTGGGCCGCGAAGGGCCGGCCATCCCCGGCGTCCTGCCGGTGGCCGAAGGGGTCTCGATGTTGACCGCCTACGATATCGATTCCGCGGACAGCGCGCGGGTCCGCCGCCATCTGCCGGATTTTCGTGCCGCCCCGCCACCCTATCCCGAGGCGGACGATTGGGCCGCCTGGCGCGCCATCCTGGCCCGACGCGGCGAGGGCGTGGAGGACGCCGTGCTGATCGACACGGCGGCCGGATTCGGCACCGTGTCGAGCTCGCTTCTCGCCCTGCCCGCGGCCGGGCGCACGGATGCGGGGCCGGTCTGGCTCTACGCCGAGGGAGCCCCGGACCGCAGCGCCTATATCCCGCTCGACCTGTCCTGAGCCGCCCCGCGATTCATTGTTTCGCCCATCGCGAGTTGCTATATCTTGCCGCGCGGCTTCCCGCCGCGTCCGACAGGCCGAACGGGATGCGAACGTCGCCGGAATCATCCGGCGCCCGTTCTCTTCCCCCCTTCCGGTGAAAAACCATGGCCAGACGCAGGCAAATCTACGAGGGCAAGGCGAAGGTGCTCTTCGAAGGGCCCGAGCCGGGCACCCTCGTCCAATATTTCAAGGACGACGCGACCGCCTTCAACAACCAGAAGCGCGGCATCATCACGGGCAAGGGGGTGCTCAACAACCGCATCTCGGAATACCTGATGACCCGGCTGGGCGAGGTCGGCGTGCCGACCCATTTCGTGCGCCGCCTCAACATGCGCGAGCAGCTGGTCCGCGAAGTCGAGATCATCCCGGTCGAGGTCGTGGTGCGGAACATCGCCGCCGGCTCGATCTGCAAGCGCCTGGGCGTGCCCGAGGCGGCGCCCCTGCCCCGCTCCATCGTCGAGTACTACTACAAGAACGACGAGCTGGGCGATCCGCTGGTGGCGGAAGAGCACATCACCGCCTTCGGCTGGGCGGCGCCCCAGGATCTGGACGACATGATGGCCATGGCCCTGCGCGTGAACGACTTCCTCTCCGGCTTGTTCCTGGGCGTCGGCATCCGCCTGGTCGATTTCAAGCTGGAATTCGGGCGGCTGTGGAACGACGAGGAGATGCGCATCGTCCTGGCCGACGAGATCACCCCCGACGGCTGCCGGCTGTGGGACATCGAAACCAACGGAAGCATGGACAAGGACCGCTTTCGCCAGGATCTCGGCAATGTCGTCGAGGCCTATCAGGAAGTGGCGCGCCGCCTGGGCATCATGCCCGAGGCCGGCCCGCGCGACATGAAGGGCCCCGCGACCCTGCAATAGGGCAATAGGTCCGGGGCAATAGGGTTGGGGCGGCAAAATCGGATGTCAGAGGATTTATGAGTTGGTTTTGTGCCATTTCATCCTTCGAGACGACCGCTTCGCGGTCTCCTCAGGATGAGGCAAGTATTCTCTCCCTTCACCCTGAGGAGCCGGCACGGCAGGCGTCTCGAAGGGTGAACGGGCACACCTTGGGACGGTTATGAAGGCAAGAGTTCACGTCACCCTGAAAACCGGGGTTCTCGACCCCCAGGGCAAGGCCGTGCAGCACGCCCTGCACGCCTTGGGATTCGGCAGTGTCGGCGAGGTCCGCCAGGGCAAGTTCATCGAATTGGAAACCGGCGAAAGCGACCCCGCGAAGGCCCGCACGGCCGTCGAGGAGATGTGCAAGAAGCTGCTCGCCAATCCGGTGATCGAGAACTATTCGATTCAGATCGAAACGAGAGAGGCCGAAGAATGAGGCCAGGGGCGTGAAGGCCGCCGTTATCGTCTTTCCCGGCTCGAACCGGGACCGCGACATGCTGATGGCGCTGGAGCGCGCGGCGGGCAAGCCGGCCCTGGCCGTGTGGCATGGCGAGACGGATTTCGAACCCGTGGATCTGATCGTCGTGCCCGGCGGCTTCTCCTACGGCGATTATCTGCGCGCGGGCGCGATGGCCGTGCATTCCCCGATCATGCGCGAGGTCGCCAAGCGGGCCGGCGCCGGGGTGCCGGTGCTGGGGGTCTGCAACGGTTTTCAGATCCTGACCGAGGCCGGACTGCTGCCCGGCGCGCTGCTGCGCAACGCGTGCCTCAAATTCGTCTGCCGCGACATCCACATGAAGGTCGAGACGGCGCAGAGCCTGTTCACCGCCGGCTACGAAAGCGGCCAAGTGGTCCGCGTGCCCGTGGCCCATCACGACGGCAACTACTTCGCCGACGACGAGACCCTGGACCGGCTGGAAGGCGAGGGCCGCGTGGCCTTCCGCTACTGCACGCAGGAGGGCGATTTCGACGAGGCGGCCAATCCTAACGGCTCGATCCGCCATATCGCCGGTATCTACAACGAGACCAAGACCGTCCTGGGCCTGATGCCCCATCCCGAGAACGCCACGGACCCTCAACTGGGCGGGACCGACGGCGCCGCCCTGTTCGACGGCCTGGTCGCGGCCCTCCACTGACCGGTTCCTGACAACATGGCCGAATCCGAGATCACACCCGAACTCGCCGCCGAACACGGTTTGACGGCGGAGGAATACGCCCGCGTCCTGGCGATCATGGGGCGGGCGCCGAACATCACCGAACTGGGCATCTTTTCGGTCATGTGGTCGGAGCATTGCTCCTACAAGACCTCGAAGAAATGGCTGCGCACCCTGCCGACCGAGGGGCCGCAGGTCATCCAGGGGCCGGGCGAGAATGCCGGGGTGATCGATATCGGCGACGGCCTGGCCTGCATCTTCAAGATCGAGAGCCACAACCATCCCAGCTTCATCGAGCCCTATCAGGGCGCGGCGACGGGGGTGGGCGGCATCCTGCGCGACGTTTTCACCATGGGCGCGCGGCCGATCGCCAACCTGAACGCCCTGCGCTTCGGCGCGCCGGACCATCCCAAGACCCGGCATCTGGTGGCGGGGGTGGTGGCGGGAATCGGCGGCTACGGCAACTGCATCGGCGTGCCGACCGTGGGCGGCGAGTGCCAGTTCCACGAAAGCTACAACGGCAACATCCTGGTCAACGCCATGACCGTGGGGATCGCGCCGACCGACCGCATCTTCTATTCCGCCGCTGCGGGGATCGGAAACCCGGTCGTCTATGTCGGCTCCAAGACCGGGCGCGACGGCATCCACGGCGCGACCATGGCCTCGGCCGAGTTCAGCGAGGATTCGGAGGAAAAGCGCCCGACCGTTCAGGTCGGCGACCCCTTCACCGAGAAGCTGCTGCTCGAAGCCTGCCTGGAGTTGATGGCGACCGACGCCATCGTCGCGATCCAGGACATGGGCGCGGCCGGGCTGACGAGTTCCTCGGTCGAGATGTCGTCCAAGGGCGGGGTCGGGATCGAGCTCGACTTGGGCGCCGTGCCGCGCCGGGAAGAGGGCATGACCCCCTACGAGATCATGCTGTCCGAGAGCCAGGAGCGGATGCTGATGATCCTGCGCCCCGGACGCGAGGACGCGGCGCGGGCGGTCTTCGAGAAATGGGAGCTGGATTTCGCCGTGATAGGCCGGGTCACGGAGACGGGCCGCCTGGTCCTGACCGAAAACGACGCGACGGTCGCCGATATCCCGGTCGCCCCCCTGGTCGAGAACGCCCCGGAATACGACCGGCCCTGGGAGCCGACGCCGCCCTCGCCCGAGATCGCGGCCGGGGACGTGATCGCGAAGCCGGCGGACGAAGCCCTGCTCGCCCTGCTCGCCTCGCCCGATCATTGCGGCAAGGGCTGGATCTGGCACCAATACGACCATCTGGTCATGAACGACACGGTGATCCGCCCGGGCGGCGACGCCGCCGTGGTGCGGGTGCAGGACACGCAGAAGGCCCTGGCGGTGACCACGGACTGCACGCCGCGCTACTGCCATGCCGATCCGGTGCGCGGCGGCGCCCAGGCGGTGGCCGAGGCCTGGCGCAACCTGACGGCGACGGGCGCCCGCCCTCTGGCCGCGACCGACAACATGAATTTCGGCAACCCCGAACGGCCCCGGGTGATGGGCCAGTTCGCCGGCTGCATCCAGGGCATGGGCGAGGCCTGCCGCGCCCTGTCCTTCCCCATCGTTTCCGGCAATGTCTCGCTCTACAACGAGACCAGCGGCAAGGGCATCCATCCGACCCCGGTGATCGGCGGGGTCGGCCTGCTGGACGACGCGGCCCTGGCCGTGGGCATCGGTTTCACGGATCCGGACCTCACCATCCTGCTGGTCGGCGAAACCCAAGGCTGGCTCGGCTGCTCGGCCTATCTGCGCGAACTCCTGGGGCAGGAAGAAGGCGCGCCGCCGCCGGTCGACCTGGATGCCGAGTTGCGCAACGGCGATTTCACGCGCATGCAGATCCTGGCGCGCCGGGCGCGCGCCTGCCACGACCTGTCCGAAGGCGGCCTGGCCGTCGCCCTGGCCGAAATGGCCCTGGCCGGCGGCATCGGCGCGGAGATCGCGGCCCCGCCCGGCGAGATCCCGCTCCACGCCTGGCTGTTCGGCGAGGACCAGGCGCGCTATCTGATCGCCACCAAGAACCCGGCGGCCGTGCTGGCCGATGCCGAGGCCGCCGGCATTCCCCTGGCCGCCATCGGCAGCACGGGCGGCGAGGCTTTGACCCTGCCCGGCACCGCACCCATATCGCTGACGGCCCTGCGCGAAGCCCATGAAGGCTGGCTGCCGGGCTATATGGACGGGGCATAGATCGCCCCAGCGGCCTGGGAAGGAAGGATCACCGATGCCGATGCAAGCGACGGAAATCAAGCGCCTGATCAAGGAGGCCCTGCCCGACGCGGTGGTCGAGATCGACGACCTGGCGGGGGACGGCGACCATTACTCGGCGCGCATCGTCAGCGAAGCCTTTCGGGGCAAGAGCCGGGTACAGCAGCACCAACTGGTCTATCAGGCCCTGAAGGGCCGCATGGGCGGCGAGCTGCACGCCCTGGCCCTGCAGACCGGCGCCCCCCAGGACTGATAGGCAAGGATTGACGGGACGCGCCGCGCGACCTACCTCTCGCGGCAGGCAGATTCATTCGGATTTCGGGGACGAGACGACCATGATCGACAAGGACAGTTTCGAGCGCATCCAGGGCTCGGTGAACGGCAACGACGTGACCCTGTTCATGAAGGGCTCGCCCCAGTTCCCGCAATGCGGCTTTTCCGCCGCCGTGATCCAGATCCTGGACTATCTCCAGATCAAGTATCACAGCGTCGACGTGCTCCAGGACGACGGCATCCGCCAGGGCATCAAGGAATTCAGCAACTGGCCGACCATTCCCCAGCTTTACGTCAAGGGTGAGTTCGTCGGCGGCTGCGACATCATCCGCGAAATGGCCCAGTCCGGTGAACTGGCCGAGTTGCTGGACGAGAAGAAGGTCGAATACGCCGCGCCTTGAAGCGTCGCGGCGCTCGCCCCTGGAACGGGCCGGCATAAACGAAAACGGCGCGTCCCTCGGGACGCGCCGTTCGCGATTCTGGCTTTGAGCCCGATCAGCTCGAATAGAACTCGACCACGAGGTTCGGCTCCATCTGCACCGGATAGGGCACGTCGACCAGCTTGGGGCCGCGCACGAAAGTGCCGCGCATCTGGTCGTGATTGACGTCGAGATAGTCGGGAATCTCGCGCTCCGGCGAATCGACGGCCGAGAGGACAAGCGGCAGTTCGCGGCTCTTTTCCTTGATCTCGATAACGTCGCCGTCCTTGACCCGGGCGGAGGGGATGTTCAGCCGCTTGCCGTTGACCAGGACATGGCCGTGGTTGACGAACTGGCGCGCGGAGAAAACCGTGGGCACAAACTTCATACGGTAGACTACGGCGTCCAGGCGGCGTTCGAGAAGCTCGATCAGGTTTTCCTCGGTGTTGCCGCGCCGGCGGTTCGCCTCGTCGTAGGTGCGGCGGAACTGGCGCTCGGTGATGTTGCCGTAATAGCCCTTCAGCTTCTGCTTGGCCTCAAGCTGGGTGCCGTAGTCGGACGGCTTGCGGCGGCGCTGGCCGTGCTGGCCGGGGCCGTACTCGCGCTTGTTGAAGGGGGATTTGGGACGGCCCCAGAGGTTGACCCTCAGGCGGCGGTCGATCTTATGCTTGGCGCGGATGCGCTTCGACATGACATGGCTCCCGTTCGTTGACGGCGTTGTTCGTGTCCGGGTAGGCCCCTGGTTTCCCAGGCGCGGGAGCAGGCTTCGTGAGGCCGCTCCACATTCCCCGAAATGGGCGCGGAGTATAGCCCCGCGCCGAGCCCTGTCAAACCGCCGGTCGGCGCGCGCTCGGCGGAATTCTTCGTCGGGCCGGTCAGTGGATGTAGGAGGCGCCGCCGACGTCGATGGTGGAGCCGGTGGAGTAGCGCGCCTCGCCCGAGGCCAGGAAGGCGACGATGCGGCCGACATCCTCGGGGGAGCCGAATTCCTTCAAGGGAATCTCGGCCAAGGCCTCGGAGACGTCGTAGTGCTTCTTGTATTCCTCCATCTGCTCGGTCCAGATGATGCCCGGCACGACGGCGAAGGCGGTGATCTTGTGCTCCGCCTCGAAGCGGGCGAGGCCGTAGGTCAGGGCCGTGATCGCCGCCTTGGACGCGCCGTCGTGATAGAAATGCGGCCGGTCGCCCCGGAAGGCCGGGCGGCTGGAGATGTTGACGATGACGCCGCCAGCGCGGTCCGCCTCGTCCTTGCCCAGGTCCCGCTTCTTCCACTCGGCGATCGCCAGGCGGCAGAGATGGGCCGGGGCGATGGCATTGACCCGCATGGAATCGCCCCAGGCCTTCTCGACCGCCTCGAAATCCTCGTCGAGACCGCAGGTCGCGCGGATCGCGGCATTGTTGACCAGCACGTCGACCCGCCCCTTCCAGGCGAGCGCGTCGTCCCACAGGGCCAGAGGAGCCTCGGGCTCGAACAGATCGGCCTGGACCAGGCGAATGCGCCCTTTCGGAGCCTTGGCGGCAATCGCCTCGGCCTCGGCCTTGCCGCGGCCGTAATGCAGGATCACGTCGGCGCCCTTCTCCAGCAGCACGCGGACGATACCCGCGCCGATGCCGCGCGAGCCGCCGGTCACCAGGACCACCCTGTTTTCGAGATCGCTCATTCCCCGTCCCCCTCGTTGGCTTCCACGCCCTAGTCCTCGCCGTCCCGGTTGCGCGCGCTCGACAGGCCGGCGACGACCCCGCGCAGGGTCCGCACCTCCCGATCCGTCAGGCGCGCGCGCTGGAACAGGGTGCGGAGATTACGCGTGATGGTGGGGCGCATTTCCGGCGGGTGCAAGAAGCCGCAGGCGTCCAATTCGCGCTCCAGATGCTCGAAAAAGCCGATCAGATCGACCTTGGCCGCGGGCGGGTGTTTCGGCTCGACCGAAGCCTGCCGCCCGCCCTCTCCGGCCTGATACCACTCGTAGCCCAAGATCATCACGGCATGGCCAAGCTGGATCGAGGAGAAACCGGGATTCAGGGGCACGGTCATGATCGCATCGGCCAGGGCGATATCGTCGTTGGTCAGGCCCGAACGCTCGGGCCCGAAGAGGACGCCCGCCGCCTGGCCGGCCTCGATGGCCCGACGCAGCCCGGCGGCCGCCTCGCGCGGCGCGACGACATCCGCCGACATGCCCCGGGGTCGCGCCGTGGTGGCGTAGACCAGGTTGAGATCGGCCACCGCCTCGGCCGTATCGCCATAGACCCGCGCGCTCTCGATCACCGCATCGCCGCCGGCGGAGGCGGCCCGGGCCTTGTCGTTGGGCCAGCCGTCGCGGGGCGCGACCAGGCGCAGATCGGTCAGGCCGCAATTGAGCATGGCGCGCGTCGCGAAGCCGATATTCTCGCCGAGTTGGGGCCGGACCAGCACGATCGCCGGCCCGCCGCCCGTCTCCACCCGCTTGCTCGCGTCGGTTCCGGCCATGGCTCAGACGCCGGCGCGGGCGCCGTCGCGGTACAGCTTGTAGGTGATGCTGTCGTGCAGGGCGTTGAAGGAGGCGTCGATGACGTTGGCGGAAACCCCGACCGTGGCCCAGCGCGCGCCGCCGTCATCCTTGCTCTCGATCATCACCCGGGTCACCGCGCGCGTGCCGTCGTCCGGCGTCAGGATGCGCACCTTGTAGTCGACCAGCCGCATGTCCTCGAGTTCCGGGAAATGGGGCAGCAGGGCCTTGCGCAGGGCGTTGTCGAGGGCGTTCACCGGGCCGTTGCCCTCGGCCACCGTCATGGCGTGGATATCGCCGACATCGATCTTGATGGTGGCCTCGGACAGGGTGATGAGCTCGTCCTTGGCGTTCCAGCGCCGCTCGTCGATCACCCGGAAGGTGGTGAGGCGAAAATATTCCGGCACCTCGCCCAGGGCGCGCCGCGCCAGCAGCTCGAAGCTGGCATCGGCGCCGTCATAGGCATAGCCGGCAAATTCCCGCTCCTTCACCACCTCGACCAGGCGGCCGACATCGGGATCGGCCGGGTCGACCTCCACCCCGATCTCTCGGAAGCGGGCCAGCAGATTGGCGCGCCCGGCCTGGTCCGAGACCACGACATTGCGCCGGTTGCCGACCGATTCGGGCGGGATATGCTCGTAGGTCCGCGGATCCTTTTCGACGGCCGAGACATGAAGCCCGCCCTTGTGGGCGAAGGCCGATTCCCCGACATAGGCGGCGTTGCGCGCGGGCGCGCGGTTGAGCCGCTCGTCCAGCAGGCGCGAGGCATGGGTGAGATGGCGCAGGTCCTCGGCCGAGACCCCGGTCTCGTAGCCCATCTTCAGGACCAGGCTGGGCAGGATGGAGACAAGGTTGGCGTTGCCGCAGCGCTCGCCCAACCCGTTGAGCGAGCCCTGGACTTGGCGCGCGCCGGCGCGCACGGCGGCGAGGGAATTGGCGACCGCGTTCTCGGTGTCGTTGTGGCAATGGATGCCCAGGCGCGCGCCGTCGAGGCGGGCCGCGACCTCGCCCACGACGCGCTCGACCTCGTCCGGCAGGACGCCGCCATTGGTGTCGCAGAGGACGAGCCAGCGCGCGCCGCCCTCGGCGGCCGCTTCCAGGCATTGAAGCGCGTAGTCCGGATTGGCCTTGTAGCCGTCGAAGAAATGCTCGGCGTCGAACATCGCCTCCCCGGCCCGGTCGGCGGCGAGGGCCATGCTGTCGCGGATCATGCCCAGGTTTTCGTCGAGCTCCGCGCCCAAGGCGACTTCGACATGAAAGTCCCAGGTCTTGCCGACCAGGGTGACGACCGGGGCACCGGAATCGACGACTGCGACGAGGCCTGGGTCGTTGGCGGCGCTGCGTCCGGGTCGCCGCGTCATGCCGAACGCCGCCATGCGGGCGCGGCCCAGCTTGGGCAACGCCTCGAAAAAGCGGTCGTCGGTCGGATTGGCGCCGGGCCAGCCGCCCTCGACGAAATCCACACCCAGGCGGTCCAATTCCGTCGCGATGGCGATCTTGTCCGCCACGCTGAAATCGACGCCCTGGGTCTGCGCCCCGTCCCGCAGGGTCACGTCGTAAAGATAGACGCGGTCTGGCTTTGCGCTCGTCATGGCTCTCGGCTCCCGGAAGGGCCAAGGTTTGACCACAGGCCCGAAACGCCGTCAACGTCCGCCGGTGCGCAAGGACCGGCGGACGGCATCGCCTAGGCGGAAGGCAGACTCGGCGAATCCCTGCGCTCGATCCCGTCCTCGCACCACTGGTCGAGCGCATCCCAGTAGAAGGCGAGGCGCCCGGCCAACGCCGCCATCTCGTCGAACGGCGCCTCGTAGGCCCAGGCCGCATCGGCGCGCGGCCCGGCCGGGGTCGAGAGCGTCCAGTACGACGCGTCGCCCTTGAAGGGGCAATGGGTGGCGCTGCCCGTCCGCGTCAGCAGATCCATGCGGATATCCGCCTGCGGGAAATACCAGACCGGGGAGAGACCCGCTTCGAAGAGCACGAGCGCATCGCCCGAATCGACGACCGGCGAGCCGGCGACCATGCCGCGCACCCGTACCGTGGCGGGGCGCAGTTCTATCGAATAATTCGGCTCGCGCTGGAACCCCGGCGCCGGGCCGGACGAAGCATGGCGGGCCATGGCGACACCCCTATCGCTTTTGCGAATCCCCGCGCAGGAAATCGAGCGCGGGGCGGTCCGCGCCGGGTGCCGGCGTCGGGCGCGCAGACACCTGGGACCGCGCGGGCGCCACGGGCCCCGGCCCGCGCAGAGGGGCGGCCCGGCCGGCCACGGCCGGCGCCCCCTCGGCCTCGCCCCAATCGCCATGAAGACGCGCGCCCCGTTCGACCTCGATCTCGTGATAGCGGATGGTGCCGTCCAGGCGCGCCCCGCCGCGCACCAGAAGCAGGCCTTCGACCGACAGATCACCGTCGAAGCGGCCCGCGATCTCGGCGCGCGCCACGCGGGCCTCGCCCTCGAAGCGGCCGCTGGACGAGACCAGCAGGCTCTCGGCCTCCAGCCGCGCCGCCACCTCGCCCTCGACGACCAGGGTTCGGCAGGCCGTGATCTCGCCCCGCAACCGAATGCCGGAGCCGACGGTCAGGGTGCCGCTTTCGCCCATCGGGCGGTAGACGCCGTCCCGGCCGCCCGGGCCGGATCCCCGTGATTCGCCGTGTCGATCATGCCGCTGGTCGTCATGCCCGCCGCTCGCCATGTCGAGTTCCCCGTGGCTACGGTTTCAGTCCTGGAAATGAGTTTAGACCGAGACCTTGGCCATTGTATGGCGAAATCTGCGCGGCGAATCGGTCCGCGCCCGCAGCGGCCGGTTCGGAATCGTCAATCCGCACATAATCTGCTAATTTCGAACCATCGGCCAAAAGAAGCCGTTGGACGCAACCATTTAGGGGAGAGTCCCATGCGTCGTTGGAAAACCGTGGCGCTGTCCACAATCGTCGTCTTGACCGGCCTCGTAGCGACCGGTTGGGCCGGACCCGCCGGGGCGCTGACGCCCGTTCCCGAAAGCGCCGGGACATCGATCCTCCACCGGGTGGCGGAGGAGTTTTCGGCGAGCAAGATTTACGCCTTCGCGGAAGCCGCCGGCAAAGTCGCCATGATCACGCAAGCCTGGACCCCGAAGATCAACGGGGCGCCAAGCGCGACGGCGGCCAACGAATACAAGCAGAAGGCCGTCACGCAGATGCAGCGGGCAATCCTGGGCGTCGGCCTGACCATGGACGAGTACCAGACCATCGGGAAGGCGGCGAAGCGCGATCCGATGCTGCGCGAGGAAATCAACCAGCTCGTCGACGAGATGTACTAGCCGCCGCGCCGCCAGGCCGTACCGTCGGGGCCGTCCTCCAGCACGATCCCATCCGCCGCAAGGCTATCGCGGATTTCGTCCGCCCGTGCGAAGTCGCGCGCCTTGCGCGCCGCCAGACGCTCGCCGATCAGGCGCGCGATCTCGGCATCGTCCGGGCCGTCTCCCGCCCCCGCGCCGCGGAACCAGGCATCGGGCTCCTGCCATAGCAGGCCGAGCATCTGGCCCATGAACAGAAGCCGACCCTTCATCCGCGGGAAATCGACATGACTTTGGGCGTCGTCCGAGACTGTTGCGAGCCCGGTATCCCCGTCCGGGCTTGATTCAAAAATTAGCGCCGCAGTCCGATGGAGAGCTGCCAGAGCACCCGGTGTATTGAGATCGTCCCTCAGCGAAGTCCAGAACCCGTCAAGCCCAAGCTCGTCCCTCTCCTCTTGAGTCGGTGCGATCACATCGTATCTCTGGACCTTTTCTAGGGCTCGATACCAACGATCTAGCTGGGTCTTGGCTTGCAAAATTGAGTCCCGCGTCACGTCGAGCGGTTGGCGGTAATGGCCGGAGAGCAGGGCCAGGCGGATGGCCTCGCCCGGCAGGCCCTCGTCCAGCAGTTCGCGCACGGTGAAGAAGTTGCCCAGGGACTTGGACATCTTCTCACCGCCCACGGTGACGTAGCCGTTGTGCATCCAATAGCGGGAGAAATCGGCCCCCGTCTCCGCACCGTCATGGGCGCAGACGCTTTGCGCGATTTCGTTCTCGTGATGGGGGAAGATCAGGTCGAGCCCACCGCCATGGATGTCGAAGGGCAGCGGGGCGAGGTACTTCTCGCTCATCGCCGAGCATTCGATATGCCAGCCCGGCCGGCCGTAGCCCCAGGGGCTGTCCCAGCCCGGCTGGTCGCCCGTGCTGGGCTTCCAGAGCACGTAGTCGGCGGCATCCTTCTTGTAGGGCGCCACGTCGACGCGCGCGCCGGCGACGATCTCCTCGCGCCGGTTGCCGGACAAGGCGCCGTAGCCGGGCCAGGACGGCACGTCGAACAGCACATGGCCCTCGGCCTCGTAGGCATGGCCGCGCGCGATCAGCCGGTCGATCAACTCGACCATTTCGGGGATGGTCTCGGTCGCGCGCGGCTCGAAATCCGGCTCCAACGCGCCCAGGGCGGCCATGTCCTCGTGAAAGGCGGCCAGGGTGCGGCCGGTCACCTCGCCGATCGGCTCGCCGCTTTCCCTGGCGGCGGCCATGATCTTGTCGTCCACATCCGTGACGTTGCGGGCATAGCGCACCTTGTCCGCGCCGTAGACCAGACGCAGCAGGCGGTAGAGCACGTCGAAGACGACGACGGGCCGGGCGTTGCCGATATGGGCGTAGTCGTAGACCGTCGGCCCGCAGACATAGAGGCGGACGTTGTTCTCGTCGATCGGCCGGAACTCTTCCTTCCGGCGGCTCAGGGTGTTGTGCAGATGGAGGGGCATGAATCTCTTCCGAAGGCCGTGCGTCGAACGAAGCGGAGGGATCCGCGCAAGCGCGGGCGGGCCCTAGCTACATCGCGGGGCGGACGGACGGATCGGGTGGACGCTGTGCCTCATGCCTTGGGTATGGCAATGGACGCGGCGCACTGTCAAGCCGCGCGGCCCGCCAGACGCGCCTCGGCCCGTGCCCGGCCGATCAAGGGCAGGAGAAGTTTCAGTTCCGGTCCGTGGTCCAGGCCGGTCAGCGCACGGCGCAGAGGCAGGAACAGGGCCTTGCCCTTGCGCCCCGTGTCGGCCTTCACGGCGACGGTCCAAACGCCCCAGGTCTCCTCGTCCCAAGGCTCGAGCGGCAGAAGCGCAGCGGCGGCGCGGGTGAAATCGGCCTCGTCGATAGCCGGGTCGATCTCGCCATGGCAGACCCTGTGCCAGACTTTCGCGTCCTCCAGCCGATCAAGATTGGGGCGCACGGCCTCCCAGAACGCCGCGTCCGCCCCGTCGAGACCCATCGCCGCCAAGCGACCGGCGATGGCCTCGAAGGGCAGGTCATGGAGCAGGCGGGCGTTGAGGTGCTGCAATTCCGCCGGATCGAATTTCGGCGCGGCGCGGCCGTAGCGGGCGAGATCGAAATCCGCCACCAATTCGCCCAGCGCGGGCACGGCGCGAATCGGATCGGGGGTGCCGAGCAGGGCGAGATAGCTGTTAATCGCCATCGGCTCTATGCCCTGCTTGCGCAGGTCCGCGAGGCTGAGGCTGCCCAGGCGCTTGGACAGGCCCTGGCCGCCGGCATCGGTCAGCAGCGGCAGATGGGCGAAGATCGGCGGTTCGGCCCCCAGGGCGCGGAAGAGTTGGATCTGGGCCGCCGTGGTCGAGACATGGTCCTCGCCCCGGATGACATGGCTGATACCCATGTCGATATCGTCGACGGCGGAGGACAGGGCGAAGAGCGGTCTTCCGTCCTCGCGCACCAAGACCGGATCGCTGAGATTCTCGCCCTCGAAGCGCCAGTCGCCATGGATCACGTCGGTCCATGCGATGGCTTCGTGGTCGAGCCGGAAGCGCCAATGGGACCGGCGGCCTTCGGCCTCCAGGCGCGCGCGGTCTGCTTCGCCCAGCGCAAGGGCGGCGCGGTCGTAGATCGGCGGCAGGCCGCGTTCGCGCAGGATGCGGCGCTTGAGAGCCAGCTCCTCGGCGGTCTCGTAGCAGGGGTAGAGACGGCCCGCCGCGCGCAGGGTTTCGGCCGCCGCCTCGTAGCGATCCAGGCGGGAAGACTGGCGCGCCTCCTCGTCCCAGGCGAGGCCGAGCCAGGCCAGGTCCTCGCGGATCGCCTCCTCGTAGACGGTTTCCGACCGTTCCTCGTCCGTGTCGTCGATGCGCAGGATGAAGCGCCCGCCCTCGGCCCGGGCGAAAAGCCAGTTGAGCAGGGCCACCCGCGCGTTGCCGACATGAAGGCGGCCCGTCGGACTCGGCGCGAAGCGGACAGCGACGGTCATACGCCGCCCTTGAACCAGTTGGTGATCGGATAGCGCCGGTCGCGGCCGAAGGCGCGGCGCGTGATCTTGACCCCCGGCGGGGCCTGACGGCGCTTGTATTCGGCCAGCTCCAGCATGCGCCAGACCCGCTTCACCACCGCCTCGTCATGGCCGCGCTCGACGATCTCGGCCACCGCCATGTCATGTTCGATCAGGCATTCGAGAATGTCGTCGAGATCGTCGTAGGGCGGCAGGCTGTCCTGGTCGGTCTGGTCGGGCTTCAACTCGGCCGAGGGCGGCTTGGTGATGATGCGCTCGGGAATCACCCGGCCCTCGGGGCCGAGGGCGCCGGCCGGATGCGCTTGGTTGCGCCAGCGCGAAAGGGCGAAAACCTCGGTCTTGTAGACGTCCTTGAGGACCGAATAGCCGCCGCACATATCGCCGTAGAGGGTGGCGTAACCGACGCTCATCTCCGACTTGTTACCGGTCGAGAGGACCATGGTGCCGAGCTTGTTGGAGATCGCCATCAGGGTGATGCCGCGCGACCGGGCCTGGATATTCTCTTCCGTCGTGTCGGGCGCGCGATCATCGAACAAGGGCGCCAGCATATCCGCGAAGGCGCCCATCGCGGACTCGATCGAGACCGTGTCGAGGCGCACCCCCAGATGCCCGGCGCAGGCCGCCGCGTCCTCCAGACTTTCGTCCGAGGTATAGGGCGAGGGCATCATCACGCAATGGACCTTGTCCGCGCCCAGGGCGTCGACCGCGACGGCGGCGGACAGGGCCGAATCGATGCCACCCGAAAGGCCGATCACGACGCCGGGAAATCCGTTCTTGCGGACATAGCCGGCGAGGCCGGTGACGAGGGCGCGGTAGACCGCTTCATGCCCTTCCGGGGGCGCCGCGCACGGCCCTTGGGCGCAATCCCAACCGTCCGCCCCGCGCCGCCACTGCGTCACCAGAAGCGCCTCTTCCCAGGCCGGGGCCAGGGCGCGCAAGCCGTAATCGGCGCCCAGGACGAAGCTCGCACCGTCGAAGACGATATCGTCCTGCCCGCCGACCTGGTTGGAATAGATCAAGGGCAGGCCCGATTCGCCGATGCGCCGGACCGCGACCTGGGTGCGGATGTCGTGCTTGTCGGTCTCGTAGGGCGAGCCGTTGACGACGACAAGGATTTCGGCCCCGCTTTCCTCCAGGGTCTCGGTCACCTCCGGCTCCCACATGTCCTCGCAGACCATGAGGCCGAGGCGCAGGCCGCGAAAATCGACGGGCCCCTGCAACGGCCCCTGGGCGAAAATGCGCTTTTCGTCAAAGACGCCGTAATTGGGCAGTTCGTGCTTCATGCGCACGGCCACTTCCCTGCCACCATCGAGCAGATGGACGGCGTTGTAGGCCACCTCGTCATCCCCGGCGCCGTCGGTGTGGATGGAGCCGACCACCATGGCCGGACCGCCGTCGGCGGTGGCCCGCGCCAATTCGGCCAAGCCATCGGCCACGGCGCGCCGATAGGCGGCCTTGAGGACCAGGTCTTCCGGTGGATAGCCGGAGACCACGAGTTCGGTGAAGACAACCAGATCGGCGCCCTCGGCCGCCGCCTTGGCGCGCCAATCCAGGATGCGCGCGACATTGCCGGCGATATCGCCGACGGTCGGGTCGGTCTGGGCGATGGCGATGGTGAGCTGGTCGGTCATGGGCTTCGCAATTCTCGGGGGCTTCGCAATTTGTTGGGGCTTCGCGGTCCGCCGGATTCGGCGCGCACTATAGGCGCGCCGCCGCGCCGGGGCCAATCGGCCGTTCCGCGCTTTCGGCCGGTTGCAGGAAGGCTCGACAGCCGGCGAGACCGGGCCTAGAACCTTGCCGATGGCGCGCGTTATCGCATCCTTCTCCGGCGGCCGCTGGCGGCGGCCCGATATTCTGCTGCTGGTCATGGCCGCGGCGGTGCCGCTGTCTTTCGGCACCTGGCAGGCGCTGCTCAACAATTTCGCGATCGAGCGGGCGGCCTTCGACGGCGCGGATATCGGCTTTCTGCAAAGCGTTCGCGAGATTCCGGGCTTCCTCGCCTTCACCGCCGTCTTCGTGCTGCTGCTGCTGCGCGAGCAGACCTTCGCCCTGCTCTCCCTCGCCGTCCTCGGCCTGGGCACGGCGATCACCGGGCTGTTTCCCAGCTTCGTCGGGCTCTGCGCGACGACCCTGCTGATGAGCATCGGCTATCACTACTACGAGACCATGCAGACCAGCCTGGCCATGCAATGGCTGGAGAAGGGTCGCGCGCCCATCGTCTTCGGCCGCATCATCGCGGTCGGCGGCTTCGCCTCGATCATCACCTACGGCCTGGTCTACGGCGCGTCCGAGGTTCTCGATCTCGGCTATAGCGCGATCTATTTCGTGGGCGGCGGGATCACCGTGGCGATCACCCTGTTCGCCTGGCTGGCCTGGCCGCGCATTCCGGCCAAGGTCGAGCAGAACAAGCATCTGGTCCTGCGCCCGCGCTATTGGCTCTACTACGCCCTGACCTTCATGGGCGGGGCGCGGCGCCAGATCTTCATCGTCTTCGCCGGCTTC
>JABIRQ010000152.1 GCA_018699755.1 Rhodospirillaceae bacterium
ACGGGCTTGTCGATGTGGTCGCCCGGTTCGAACCCGACGAGGCCTGTGTCGAGGAAACCTTCGTCAACCGCAACTTCGGCTCGGCCCTGAAGCTCGGACAGGCCCGGGGGGTCGTCTTGCTGGCGCCCGCCCATCGGGGGGTGCCGGTTGCGGAATACGCGCCCAATCTTGTGAAGAAGTCCGTCGTCGGGGCGGGCCATGCGGACAAGGCGCAGATTGACGCGATGGTGCGCATGCTTCTGCCCGGTTGCGACCCGGCCGGGCCGGACGCGGCCGACGCCCTGGCTGTTGCCATCTGCCACGCCCATCACGCCTGGACCGACCGGCGAATCGCGGGGGCGGCCTCTTGATCGCCAAACTGACCGGGGTGCTCGATTCGATCGGCCAGGACTGGGCCGTGATCGACGTCGGCGGCGTCGGCTATCTGGTCTATTGCTCGGGCCGCACTCTTTCCCGCCTGCCTCAGGCGGGGGAGCCCGCAACGCTTCATGTCGAGACCCATGTCCGCGAGGACCATATCCACCTTTACGGCTTCGCCGACGAAGACGAGCGCGCGTGGTATCGGCTGTTGACCACGGTCCAGGGGGTCGGTGCGCGGGTGGGCCTGGCCATCCTTTCCGTGCTCGCACCCGACCAGCTCGCTCAGGCCATCGCGGCCCAGGACCGCACGGCCTTGACGCGGGCCGACGGGGTCGGACCCAAGGTCGCGGCACGCATCCTCAACGAGTTGAAGGACAAGGCGGGCGGCATCGCCCTCGGTGCCGCCGCGCGGACCGGCGCCAAGGCGGGCGACGGACCGCCCTCGCCCTCGGACGGGGTGCCCGCCGACGCCGTCTCGGCCCTGGTCAATCTGGGCTACAGCCGATCCGAGTCGTTCGGTGCGGTCGCTCATGCGGTACAGCGCCTGGGCGGCGAAGCGACACTGGAAGCTCTCGTCCGCGAGGGTCTGGTGGAGCTCGGCCGATGAGCGACGAGCGCGTCGTCGATCCGGCCTTTCACGAGCGGGGCCCGGACGGGGAGGGCGGATCGACCGCCGCGACCGGCGACGGGGTCGAGAAGAGCATCCGTCCCCTGAGCCTGGAGGAATTCGTCGGCCAGGCCCAGCTGCGCGCGAATCTGCGGGTCTATATCGATGCGGCGCGTGACCGGGGCGAGGCCCTGGATCATGTCCTGCTGTTCGGGCCGCCCGGCCTGGGCAAGACCACCCTGGCCCAGATCGTTTCGCGCGAACTGGGTGTGAGTTTTCGCGCGACCTCCGGTCCGGTCATTGCCCGGGCCGGGGACCTGGCCGCCCTGCTGACCAACCTGCAGCCGCGCGACGTGCTGTTCATCGACGAGATCCATCGCCTGAACCCGGCGGTCGAGGAAATCCTCTATCCGGCGATGGAGGATTTCCAGCTCGACCTCATCATAGGCGAGGGACCGGCCGCCCGGTCGATTCGCATCGACCTGCCGCCCTTCACCCTGGTCGGGGCGACGACCCGCTCGGGCCTGATCACCAATCCCCTGCGCGAACGCTTCGGCATTCCCCTGCGCCTGGAGTTCTACACGGCGGACGAATTGCAAAGCGTCGTCCTGCGTGGCGCCGGGGTGTTCGGCATGACCCTGACCGCGGACGGCGCGATGGAGATCGCGCGGCGCTCGCGCGGCACGCCCCGGGTCGCCGGGCGGCTGTTGCGCCGGGTGCGCGACTTCGCCGCCGTCGACGGCCGGGAGGAGATCGATAGCAAGGCGGCCGATGCCGCCCTGTCGCGCATGGATGTGGACGCGCGGGGCCTCGACACGATGGATCGGCGCTATCTTCGCTGCCTCGCCGAGAACTACGGTGGCGGGCCGGCCGGGGTCGAAACCATGGCCGCGGCCCTGTCCGAACAGCGCGACGTGATCGAGGAGGTGATCGAGCCCTATCTGATCCAGGAAGGGCTGGTTCAGCGCACGCCGCGCGGCCGCATGTTGGCCGATGCGGGCTATCGCTATCTCGGCCTGGCGGCGCCCGTGGGCGGGCGCGAGGAACGTCAACTCGACCTGATGGACGGAGACGAGGCGTGAGCGCGAGTGTGAGCGGGGGCCGCATCGCCGAGGACGGCGGCCACCTGTTTCCCGTCCGGGTCTATTGGGAGGACACGGACGCGGCCGGCATCGTCTACTACGCCAACTACCTCAAATTCGCGGAGCGCGCGCGTTCGGACCTGCTGCGCTGTTTCGGCATCGGACAGGCGGAATTGAAGCGCGACGAGGATATCGTCTTCGTTGTGCGGCGCTGCGAGGTGGACTATCTCAAGCCGGCGCGCCTCGATGACGATCTTGAGGTGTGGACGCAAATCATCGCCCTGCATGGGGCGAGTCTTTCGGCCGACCAGGATGTCCGGCGCGCGGGCGAGAATCTTGCGCGTCTGAAAATTCGCCTCGCCTGTCTCGACGGACGGGGCAAGCCGGCGAGGGTGCCGGCGGCCGTGAAGGCCGTGATCCAGCCACAATTAACCGCAAGCATGCGAGCCAGATGACATGCAAGGAACAACGACCATAGATACCGTCAATCTCGGCGGCAGCGACATGATGCACGACCTGTCGGTCTGGGGGCTGTTCCTCCAGGCTGATTTCGTCGTGAAGGCGGTCATGATCATGCTGGTGCTGGCCTCTTTCTGGTGCTGGGCGATCATCTTCGACAAGCTGCTTCGCTTGCGAAGAGTTCGCGCGCGCACCGCCCAATTCGAGGAATCCTTTTGGTCGGGTGGTTCGCTCGACGACCTCTACGACCGCATCGGCAACCGCCCCGGCGATCCGATGTCGGCCCTGTTCTCCAGCGCCATGTCGGAGTGGCGGAGATCGGTCTCGCGTGGGTTGGGCAAGGAAGATTCCGGCCGCTCGGCCCTTCAGCAGCGGGTCGAACGCGTCATGCAGGTGACCCTGGGGCGCGAAATGGACCGGCTGGAACGCTATATGACCTTCCTCGCCTCGGTCGGCTCGACGGCGCCCTTTATCGGGCTGTTCGGCACGGTTTGGGGCATCATGAACAGCTTTGCGGCGATCGCGATCTCGAAGAACACGAGCCTTGCCGTGGTCGCGCCAGGCATCGCGGAGGCCCTGTTCGCCACGGCGCTCGGCTTGGTCGCTGCGATTCCGGCGGTCGTTGCCTACAACAAGATTTCGAGCGATCTGAACCGTTATGCCATTCGACTCGAAGCCTTTTGCGGCGAATTCGGTGCCGTGCTCTCGCGCCAGCTCGAGGAAAGGCGCTAGGCGATGGCGGTCCAACTGCAACGCGGCAGTCGGCGCGGTGGCGGGCGCCCGCCGATAAGCGAGATCAACGTCACCCCGATGGTCGACGTGATGCTCGTTCTGCTCATCATCTTCATGATTACCGCGCCGTTGCTCACGGTCGGCGTGCCCGTGGACCTGCCCAAGACCGACGCGCCGCAGATTACCCAGCCGAGTGAGCCGTTGGTTATCACGATCGACGAGGACGGCGTCATCTATCTTCAGGAAAGCGAGACGCCGTTGGAAAATCTGGTGCCGCGCCTCACCGCGATCACCGAAAGCAAGCCGGACACCAGGATTTTCGTGCGCGGCGACCGCAACGTCCAATACGGCAAGATCATGGAAGTGATGGGCACCGTGGCGTCCGCCGGCTTCGCCAAGGTCGCCCTGATCGCCGAGATTCCCCGCGAGGGCGGGAGCGGGAACTGATCGTCCATGAGGCTAGGCGTCTTCTTTTCGGCGGCTGTCCATATCGCGATCATTCTGGTGGCATGGCTCGGGTTGCCTCATCTGCTTCCCGAGCCCGAGGAGATCGCGCCGGCCATCCCGGTCGAGGTCGTGACGATCGAGCCGATGGAACAAGACGAGCCGCCGAAGCCTCCCAAGGAGGAGAAGCCGAAGCCACCTCCGCCACCCGAACCTCCGACGCCGCCCCAGCCTGAGCCCGAGCCTGAGCCCGAGCCCGAACCCGAACCGGCGCCGCAACCAGCGCCCGAACCGGCCCCCGTGCCGCCGCCGCCCGCGCCGGAACCGAAGCCCGAACCCGAGCCGGAACCCGAACCTGTGCCTGCCCCGCAGCCCGCGGCGGAGCAGCCGAAGCCGCGACTCGAGCCCGAGGTCGCGACACGCAAGCCGCCGCCGCCCAAACCCAGTTTCATGAATCTGCTCAAGGACATGAAGGCGGAACTGGAAGAGACGGCGCCGCCGAAGGAACAGGGGCCGGAACAGGTCGCGGCCAAGACCGAGCAGCTTTCGATTGACGAGCGCCGCGAGGTCAGCGCCCTGGTCGGCCAAATCCAGAGCCAGATTGTGCCCTGCTGGAACCTGCAGGGCGGCGCCAAGGACGCGGAGAGGACGGTCGTCGAAATTCGCCTCTACGTGAACCCGGACGGAGAGGTGCGCAAGCTCGATATTCTCGACTCCGGCCGCATGGCCAGCGAACCGTTCTTCC
Organism: Rhodospirillaceae bacterium; assembly: GCA_018699755.1. Classification (GTDB taxonomy): domain Bacteria; phylum Pseudomonadota; class Alphaproteobacteria; order CADEGL01; family CADEGL01; genus JABIRQ01. The sequence goes on from JABIRQ010000152.1 coordinate 4,430, forward strand.
GCGCGGTCGCCGAGGCGGCGCGCCGCGCCGTGCTCGATCCGAAATGCACGCCCCTATCCTTGCCACAGGAAAGCTACAATCTTTGGCAACAAATAGTGTTGTCCTTCGACCCGAAACGGATGTTCGGGCTGTAGGATGGCGATGAAGAACGGTGCGGCGACCGTGAGAATCGACGACCGCGCGAAACATTGCGCGAAACAGGGAGATCAATCGGTGGTGAGGCGTGGAATGGCGATCCGGCGCGCGACAGCGACGATCTTGGGGGGATTGGCCCTGGCCCTGCTGGTGTTCGGCCAGCCGGCGCGGGCCGAGTTGCGGGTGCCCATCACGGAAGGTCAGCTCGAGCCGCTGCCCATCGCGATCATGAATTTCGCGACCTCGGAAAGCGGCGAACTCGCGAACCTGGGCGTCAAGATCGCGGAAATTGTACGCGAGGACCTGGAACGCTCGGGCCTGTTCAAGCCGGTCGATGAGCGAGCCTTCATCGAAACCTCCGTCGCCTTCGACAACAACCCGCGCTTCGGCGACTGGCGACTGATCAATGCCCAGGCCCTCGTCGTCGGGCGAGTCGACGCCCAGCCGAACGGCGAGATCAGCGTGCAGTTCCGCCTGTGGGATGTCTTTGCCGAAGAGCACATGACGGCGAAGAAATTCAACGGCGTGCCCGATGCCTGGCGGCGCATGGCCCACAAGGTCGCCGACACGATCTATCATCGCATCACGGGCGAGGAAGGTTATTTCGATACGCGCATCGTCTATATCGCCGAGAGCGGACCCGCCGACCGGCGCGAGAAGCGCTTGGCTATCATGGATCAGGACGGCGCCAACCATCGCTTCCTGACCGACGGCGCCGATCTCGTGCTGACCCCGCGCTTTTCGCCCACCGCGCAGGAAATCACCTATCTTTCCTACCTCGATCGCAAGCGCCCGCGAGTCTATCTCTACAATATCGATACCGGCCAGCAGGAGGTTCTGGGCGATTTCGACGGCATGACTTTCGCGCCGCGCTTCGCGCCCAGCGGCAACCGGGTCGTGATGAGCTTGGCATCGGGCGGCAACACCGAGATCTACACGATGGATCTGCGCACCCGCCGGGTGACGCGCCTGACCAACCATCCTGCGATCGACACCCATCCCTCTTACTCGCCCGACGCGTCGCAGGTGGTCTTCGAATCGGATCGCGGTGGGGCTCAACAGCTCTACGTCATGAACGGCGACGGCTCCGACGTGCGCCGGATCAGTTTCGGCGACGGGCGCTACGCCACGCCGGTCTGGTCGCCGCGTGGCGATCTGATTGCTTTCACCAAGCTCCACCAGGGCCGTTTCTTTATCGGCGTAATGAAACCCGACGGCTCGGGTGAGCGGTTGCTGACCAGCGATTTTCTCGTCGAGGGGCCGACTTGGGCGCCGAACGGGCGGGTGTTGATGTTCTATCGCCAGACTCCGTCCGACAAGCAGGGCGGGGGTGGCAAGACGCGCCTCTACTCCATCGACCTGACGGGCTACAACGAGCGCGAGATTCGGACCCCGGTGGACGGGTCCGACCCGGCTTGGTCGCCGCTTTTGCTGCAATAGAAGCGTGTTCTAATTCTATGGATTTGCTTTCCTAGGGTAAGATATTGAGAACGGTTGATTTGCAGAGTTCGCGGTTTTATAGTCACCCGGCCCGAAATCGCGACGACGCGACCAAATACGACGGTGATTTCACCGATTTCGTCCCCGTATTTTAGCAACAACCCAGCGGTCGGGCGCAGGCCCGAGTGACCGTCCCCTGTGAGGATACAGAAATGCGTACGATGAAGTTGTTTGGTGCCCTGGCGGCTCTGCTGCTCGTCGTCGCGTGCGAAAGCACGCCCGAGGATATGGGCGGTGCCAGCGGCGCCGGCGCGGTCGCGCCCCAGCCGACCACTGAGATTATCGTCGAGGAGTCGGTGACCTATCCCCCCGGCTCTAAGGAGGAGTTGACGGCGCTTTACGGCGACCGCGTCTTCTTTGCGACCGATCGCTCCGATCTTCAAGGCGACGCTCGCGCGACGCTCGAGGGCTGGGCGCAATGGATGCGTCAGTATCCCTCGGTGACCTTGACCATCGAAGGTCATTGCGACGAGCGCGGAACGCGCGAATACAACCTCGCCCTGGGCGAGCGGCGAGCGTCCTCGGCCAAGAACTATCTGGTGGCGCTCGGCATCAATCCGAACCGTGTTGCGATCATCAGCTACGGCAAGGAGCGGCCGGCCGTGCTGGGTTCCAACGAATTCGCATGGGCCCAGAATCGGCGTGGCGTCGCCGAAGTCAACTAGCCTGGGCAAATGGGTTGGATTGCGGGGGCCGCGCGCCGCCGCATCTCGTTTAACGGCCGTCGGGCGGGAGACCGCCTGACGGCCGCCGTGCTTTCGCCTAAAATGCATGCCAGAAACTTTTCGGACGGGCTCCGGCGTATCGGCGCGGGGTCGCGGCCGGAAACTGCAATTACACGGATGAATGCCATGACCCGCACGGCGGTATTGCTGGCTTTCCTCGGAACCCTCGGTTTGGGCGTTTCGGCTCTGCCCGGGGCGTCCCTTGCACAGAGCGATCTGTCCAATCGCCTGGATCGGCTCGAACGGGACATGACCGTGGTCCAGCGTCAGCTTTATAACCTCGGCGGTTCCTCGGGTGCGGCACCGACCCCGACAGGGACGCAGGGCACGGCGCCCGCCCCCTCGGCGGCGGCCCAGATGGACATCCGAATCGGCGATCTGGAGACCGCATTGCGCAGCCTGACCGGGCGGGTCGAACAGATCGATCACGTCCTGCGCCAGCTCGACCAGAAGGTCGAGCGGCTGGCCTCCCAGGGCCCGACCGCGGCAGCCGGGCCCGCGCCTTTGGACGCCACGCCACCGGCTTCCGGAACGGCGCCGGATTTGACGCGTCCGACGCCGCCGGGAGTGACGCCCGGTGCGAACGCGACCCAGCCGCCGACGACCGTAATCGGCGGCACGCCGCCCGCCTCCGGCAACGTCCTGCCCGAAGGCACGGTGGAGGAGCAATTCCGTCACGCCTTCGGCTATCTGCGTGTCGGCGATCACGCCAACGGCGAGCTGGCCATGCGTGAGTTTCTGGATTTGCACGGCGATGACCCGGCGGCGGGTAACGCCTATTATTGGCTTGGCAAGATCTATTTTGCGCGCGGCGATTTCCAACAAGCCGCGATCGCCTATGCCGAGGGCTACCAGAAGTTCCCCGAGGGCCCCAAGGCCGAGCTCACCTTGCTCAACCTCGCCCAGTCCCTGGGCAAGTTCGGCAAGACGGCCGAAGCCTGCGCGTCGCTTGAGCAGCTCGACGTGCAGTTTCCCAGCGCCGGACCGACCGTGCGCGGCGAAGCGACCGCGACGCGCCAGGACCTGGGCTGCAGCTGAGCCGGCACACCGGGTCATGGCGGCCGATGTCGATCCTCTGACGATGCCCGTTGCGGCGTCCCTGTCGAAACCGGTGACCGCGGCCGAGTTCGAAAACCTGCTGGCGCCCTTCGCTCCCTTCGAACTTCATCCCGGCTTGGCCGTCGGCGTGTCCGGTGGGCCGGACAGCGTGGCCCTGACCCTGTTGGCCGATGCCTGGTCGCGGGCACGGGGCGGCCGCATCCTCGCCTTGATCGTCGATCATGGGCTGCGCTCCGCCTCGCCGGCGGAAGCCGCCCTCGTCGCCGGCCGTCTCGCGGCCCGGGGGATCGAGGCCCGCATTCTGCCATGGCGCGGCGTAAGACCGGCCTCGGGGGTGCAGGCAGCGGCGCGGGCGGCGCGCCATGCGTTGTTGGAGGCGGCCTGCCGCGAGGCAGGCATTCCGCATCTGCTGCTGGCCCATCAGCGCGAAGACCAGGCGGAGACCGTTTTCTTGCGCAGGAAGGCAGGGAGCGGCCCCGACGGCCTGGCCGCCATGGCGGCGGTCGTCGAGCGGCGCCATTGCCGCCTGCTGCGCCCCTTGCTGGCCGTGCCCCGCAGCCGCCTGATCGCGACCCTGAAGGCCGCCGGCGAGAGCTGGATCGAGGATCCAAGCAACACGGATACAGAATTCGCCCGGGTGCGGGCGCGCAACGATCTGGTTGGCGCGGGCGGTGAGGCGGTCGCCCGCCTGGCGGAGGGCGCGCGGGATGCCGGGATGGCCCGCGAGCGGGCCGAGGAACGGGCGGCGAAGCTGCTGGCGCGCACGGTCTCGATCCACCCGGCAGGCTTCGCCTGGCTCGACGGCGCGGCGCTGGTACGCGCCCGGCGGGAAGACGGGCTTCGCGCCTTGGCTGCCTTGTTGCGGTGTCTGGGCGGCGGGGCCTATCCGCCGCAGGGTGCAGCGCTGAATCGGCTGCTGGCCACGCTTGCCGGTGGCGGGACGGGGCGGACCCTGGCGGGTTGCCGAATCGGAGCGCCGGGCCGCGACGGTCGGCACCTGGTTTGCCGCGAGAGCGGACGCACCGCGCCGCCGGTGGCGACCGCGCGGGCGGGCGAGACCGTGTGGGACAACCGCTTCGTTGCGTTCGTCGCTGATGGCCCTGATCAGTCCCTGTGCCTCGGTCGGCTGGGGTGGGAGGGTTGGGCTCAGGCGGTCGCCGCCCGGCCCGAATTGCGCGAAGAGGCGACGCGGGCGATTCCGGTTGCGGCGCGAGCCTCCTTGCCGGCCCTGTGGGAGGGAGAGCGGCTGGTCGCGGCGCCCCATCTGGGCTTCGTCGCGCCCGATCAGGGTTTCGCGCCGGCGGTACGGATCGCATTTCGGCCGCGCAATCCGCTTATGCCCGCGCCGTTCCGATCGGCGCTGCCCGAACCACTTCTTATGGAATCGGCAGCAAAAGCCAAGTTTGCCGTTGTTTAGCGGGGCCGATACACTATCTGTTAGAAACCCAGGCGTCCGGCTCGGGGGCGGCGGTATGGCCGACCCCCGCCGCGATATCGGCGCAGACTCCGCTGGAGACGACGACTCGTGAACAATTTCGGCAAGAATTTCGCGCTTTGGATCATCATCGCGCTCCTGCTCGTCGCGCTCTTCAACCTGTTCCAGGGCGGCGCGAACAAGGGCCAGCAGGCTCAGATGGCCTTCTCCGACTTCCTGGCCGACGTGCGCCAGGGCGAGATCGCCGAGGTGACCATCCAAGGCAACACGATCACCGGGCGCACCTCCGACGGCCGCCAGTTCCAGACCTACGCCCCGGACAATTCCGATATCGTGGCACGCCTCGAGGATACCGGCGCGCGCATCACGGCCAAGCCGGCCGAGGAATCGATGCACCCGCTGCTTTCGGTCCTCATCTCCTGGTTCCCGATGCTGCTGCTGATCGGCGTGTGGATTTTCTTCATGCGCCAGATGCAGTCGGGCGGCGGCAAGGCCATGGGCTTCGGCAAGTCCCGTGCCCGCCTGCTGACCGAGAAATCCGGCCGCATCACCTTCGAGGACGTCGCTGGCGTCGAGGAGGCCAAGCAGGAGGTCCAGGAAGTCGTGGAATTCCTGCGCGATCCGCAGAAGTTCCAGCGCCTGGGCGGCAAGATTCCCAAGGGCGTGCTGCTGGTCGGCCCGCCCGGCACCGGCAAGACCTTGCTCGCGCGCGCCATCGCGGGCGAAGCCAACGTGCCCTTCTTCACCATCTCGGGCTCCGACTTCGTCGAGATGTTCGTGGGCGTGGGCGCGTCCCGGGTGCGCGACATGTTCGAGCAGGGCAAGAAGAATGCGCCCTGCATCATCTTCATCGATGAGATCGATGCGGTCGGCCGCCATCGCGGCGCCGGCCTGGGCGGCGGCAACGACGAACGCGAGCAGACCCTGAACCAGCTTCTGGTCGAGATGGACGGCTTCGAATCGAACGAGGGCGTCATCCTGATCGCCGCCACCAACCGGCCCGACGTGCTCGACCCCGCCCTGCTGCGGCCGGGCCGTTTCGACCGTCAGGTCGTGGTGCCGAACCCGGATATTCTGGGGCGGGAGCAGATCCTCAAGGTCCATACGAGGAAGGTCCCGCTCGCCCCGGATGTCGACCACCGGGTGATCGCCCGCGGCACCCCCGGCTTCTCCGGCGCCGACCTCGCCAACCTGGTGAACGAGGCCGCCCTGCTGGCCGCGCGCAAGAACAAGCGCATGGTCACCATGGCCGAGATGGAAGAGGCCAAGGACAAGGTCATGATGGGGGCGGAGCGCCGCTCGATGGTCATGAGCGAGGAAGAAAAGAAGCTGACCGCCTATCACGAGGGCGGTCACGCCCTTGTCATGCTCAAGATCGCGGGGCACGACCCCCTGCACAAGGTCACCATCATCCCGCGCGGGCGCGCTTTGGGTGTGACCATGTTCCTGCCCGAGCGCGACAAGTACAGCCACAAGCGCATGGAGATCGAGGCGCTGATCGCTTCCCTGTTCGGCGGTCGCGTGGCGGAGGAGCTGATCTTCGGCCCCGAGAGCGTGACCACTGGCGCCTCGGACGATATCCGCAAGGCGACCGGCTTGGCCCGGCGCATGGTGACCGAATGGGGCATGAGCGAGAAGCTCGGCCCCCTGCGCTACGAGGACAACGACGAAGAGGTCTTCCTGGGCCATTCCGTGACCCAGCACAAGAACGTCTCGGACGCCACCGCGCGCGCTATCGACGAAGAGGTCAAGCGCCTGGTCGAACTGGGCGAGGCCAAGGCGCGCGAGATCATCACCGAGAATATCGACGATCTGCACACCATCGCCACCGGCCTGCTGGAATACGAGACCCTGAGCAACGCCGACATCCAGGCCCTGCTGCGCGGCGAGGGAATCCATCGCCCCGAGCCCGGCGGCCCCGGCCCCGGAGACGAGGGCGGCGGCATCCGCTCTTCCGTCCCCACCAGCGGCCCCAAGCCACAAGATGGCAAGCCGGCGGGCGGCCCGGAACCCGAGCCCCAACCGGGGTAGGGCGGAAGCCGGCACCCGTTTTGTCAAGAAATACGGACCGCCCGGACAATCTGGGCGATCCTTTTTGTTCGGCGCGACGGGGCGCCTCAGCGTTCAGAGTGGCCGCCGAATCTCGCCGTGCTTTCGACATGATCCCGATTCATATTTCACGACGAGTTGAAAAACGCGCGCCAATCAGGTGCATGTTTCTAGAATTCTGGTTGGTTCTGCGGGATGTGGCCCTGATTCGAGGCCACGCCGTGGAACCGGAACGAGGAGGCCGGACCATGCAGGGGGATCTATTGAAGAGCGAATGGCAATGCGTAACCCGGGGCTTGGGCTTGGCCGTCGCGGGCGCGGCGCTTCTGACGGTCGCCGCCGCCGCTGCCCCCCTGTCCGTCGGTGCGCCGGGCGCGCGGGATGCGGCCCTACCCCTTATCTGCGTTCAGGCCGTGCCGACCATGGACGAGGCCTATATCCGGGCGGCGCAGAAGGAGTTGCGCGGCCACGGCTACGACGCCGGGCCAGTCGACGGGGCGATGGGCGCGAAGACCCGGGCGGCGGTGCGCGCCTACCAGGGCGATGCCGGCCTGCCGGTGACCGGCGAGGTGACCAAGGAGCTGGTCGACCACCTGATGTTCGCCCAGCCCAAGGTGACGCGTTTCGCCGCGCCCGCGCCGGGCGCTGTGCTGGACATCCAGAGGGACCTGGCCGACCGCGGCTACTATCTCGGTCCCCTCGACGGTATCGACGGCCCGGCCACCCGCGGCGCCGTCGACCGCTTCCTGGCCGATGCCGGCCTGACCCATTCGCCCGAGCCTTCGGCGCGCCTGCGCGACCAAATCCGCGCGGCCCCGCCCGAGGTCAGGGCGAAGTAGGGCGAGCGGCCCATCCCCCTTGCCGTCATGGCCTGGCTCCGCCCGGGCAATCCAGCCCTTCCCCCGGCTGATTGCGCCGGACCTCGCCAGGGCAGGACGAATCGGGAGGCGACGCGCCCCCTTGCTCCAGGCGGCGCCTGAAGGCGCCGCAGGCGGGAGTATCCGGTCCGCGCTAGCCTTTTCCGCATTCCGGCCTTCCCAGCCGATGAGCTTGCCCACTCTGCCACGGTGGACCCGCACGGGCGTGGCTTCGCGTTGCCCAAACGTCTAAACTTGCCAGGGATCGGAGGGGCGATGCGGCGGCGGGCATTCTTGCAGATGGGGGCGATGGCGGGGGCGGGTGCGCTCGGCGCCGGCGCGGCCGAGGCCCAGCTCCTGATGCCCCAGAACCTG
>JABIRQ010000151.1 GCA_018699755.1 Rhodospirillaceae bacterium
CGACACCACGCGCCTCGACAGGCTCGTGCCGACCTTGTCTTTGCTCGCGGATCGGGGCGCGAAAGTCGTCCTGCTGTCCCATTTCGGGCGGCCCAAGGGCAAGCCCGATCCGGCGATGAGCCTGAAGCCTGTTGCCGAGGCGCTGGCCGAAGTTCTGGAAGACAGGCCCGTCGCTTTTGCGGGCGATTGCGTGGGTCCGGAGGCGGAAGCCGCCATCGCCGCCCTGCCCGAAGGCGGCATCCTGGTTCTCGAAAACCTGCGCTTCCACCCGGGCGAGGAGGCCAACGATCCCGCGTTCGCGGAACGCCTGGCCGCCCTGGGCGACCTATATGTGAACGACGCTTTTTCCGCCGCCCACCGTGCCCATGCCTCGACCGAGGCCCTGGCCCACCTGCTGCCGGCGGCGGCCGGACGCCTGATGCAGGCGGAGCTCGATCACCTGGCCCGGGCGCTCGACGATCCGGCCCGGCCGGTCTGTGCCGTGGTCGGCGGCGCCAAGATCTCGTCCAAGCTCGACCTCCTCGGCCATCTCGTCGCCAAGGTCGATCAGCTCGCCATCGGCGGCGGCATGGCGAACACCTTCCTGAACGCCCGGCGCATCCGGGTCGGCCGTTCGCTCTGCGAGCACGATCTGGCGAAGACGGCGCGGGAGATCGAACGCGAAGCCGAGGCGCGGGGCTGCGAGATCCTGCTGCCCGTCGACGTGGTGGTGGCCCGCGCCCTGGAGGACGGTGTGCCATGCGAGACCGTGTCGGTCCACGACGTGCCCCGCCACATGATGATCCTGGATATCGGGCCCGAGACGGTCGATCTGCTCAAGGCCCGACTCGATGCGGCGCACACTTTGGTGTGGAACGGACCGTTGGGCGCCTTCGAGACGGCGCCCTTCGACGAAGGCACGAACGCCGTCGCCCGCCATGCTGCCGCGCTGACCCGGCGCAAGGCCCTGCTGTCCGTCGCGGGCGGGGGCGACACGGTCGCCGCCTTGGCCCATGCCGGGGTCGAGACCAGGTTCAGCTATGTCTCGACCGCGGGCGGAGCCTTTCTGGAGTGGCTCGAGGGCAAGACCCTGCCCGGCGTGGCTGCGCTGGAAACGGAATAGGCGGCGGTTCCTAGGCGGGGTTTTCGCAGCCCTCGGCCGCGCCGTCTTCCAGTAGGCGCCCGTCTTCCAGCATGCGGATCGCGTTGAGATAGTCCGGGTCGCGCTGCCAGCGGCGCAGCATGCGGCCCGCCGCGGCGCCATCGATCCGCTCGAAGAGGCCGAGAACCGCGGCAAGTTCCTCCGGATCGACCTGCTTGTCCCCCGGCCGCGCCTGGCGGCTCAACAGGAAGATCGATGCGAAGACGGGCTTGTCGATCGCGACCGCGCGGCAGGCGATGGCCAGGGCCTCGCCCCCCGGTTCGTAGAGAAAGCGCCGGATCAGGCGGGGCCGCAACCTGCATCGGCGGGCGAACAGCATTTCGAAGAGGCTCACTCGCCCCTCGCGCAGAAGCTGGACCAGATGGCGGGGCGTGATCTCGTCTTCCTTCGGGGCGTTCGGGCTTCGGCGCGCACTCTCGGATGCTCTCGGCTCGGTTTCGGCCCCGTCGGGGACGAGGGCTCCGACCGCCGCCTCGATCGAATCGTCCAGGGTCGCCGGATCGATCTGGTGGTGTTCCAGAATGTGGTGACGCAGCGCGGCCGACACCCACCAATACATGCGTTTGGCCAGCGCCGGGTTCAGGTCGTCGCGATGGACCAGGGGTTCCCGATAGGCCGGTGTCGTGCGCGACTCCTCGACCAGCCGGGCGTAGGTCTCGTCCGAGAAGCGTGCGCCCGCGTTGCCCAGCAGGGTCGCCACCACCTCTTCCTCGCCCGCTTCGATCAGGGCCGCCGAGACATCCTCGCCGACCCGCTCGCGCATGGCGACGGAGAGACGATGCTCCAGGGTCCGGTGGCGCACGATCTCGATCAGTTCGGCGTTGCGCAGCAGCGGACTCGCCAGCAGAATCGGATGGGCGACTTCGATGGCGTCGTTGGCCAGGGCGACGATCAGGTCCCGGGTTGCGTCGGACCGGTCGGCCAGGCGCGCCGCCAGGGCCTGACGCACGCTCATCTCGACCTCATGGACGAGGTGGCGCAGGATTTCGCCCATCAGGGCGCGTTCCTGGTTGCTCAAGGTGTCGTGGCTGCCGCAGAACAGGTCGGTCAGGCTCGAAACCAGGGCGGCGCGGCCCGCCACGGTCTTCTCGCGGGCCAGGCGCAGCAGCTGTTCGAGATCGACGTCTCCGTCCGGCATGGTCGTCTCGCCGCCGGTCGCGGCCTCCGTCTTCTTCGGCATCTCCGGCCCACCGGTCCCGCCTTGCCGGGCCGGGCGCTGGTCGGGTTCGATCATGGCCGCATGGTTGCCTGCCATGCTTGCCATTTGGTTAACGGGAGAATCGCGCTATGTCCGAACGACAAGCGTGCGGTCGGGCGGCGGGGAGGAATTGCGCATGGCGCGGGGGAGAATCCTGAAGGCGGTTCTGGCCGGCCTGTGCATCGCCGGGTTCGGCCTGGCTCCGGCCGCCCGGGCGGCCGGCCCCGACGAAAGGCCGGGCGAACGGTTTGAGGTCCGGCCCGCCGATCTGCCGCCGCCCTATGCGACGGACGCCGTCTCGAACGGTTCGCGCTATCGCTGCTGTCCGCCCGATCAGGCGTTCCATCTGCCCGAGGGCTTCCATTGGAACGCTTTCGCGACCAGCGTGACCAACGCCCGCTGGCTCGCGACGGCGCCCAACGGCGACGTCTTCGTCGCGATGTCCGGCCCCGGCCGGATCGGCCTGCTGCGCGACGGCGACGGCGACGGCGTGGCCGAGACGAAGAGCGTCTTCGCCGAGGGGTTCCAACGTCCCCACGGCTTGGCGGTGCGCCCCGGCTATCTCTATCTCGCGGATGTCGAGCGGGTCTGGCGGATCCCCTACGAGCCCGGCGACACGGTCGCGCGCGCCCCGGCCGAGCCGGTCACGCCCGAGGGCGCCCTGGGCGCGGGTTCGGGCCATTGGACCCGCAACATCGCCTTCGCCCCGGACGGCGCGCGCTTCTACGTCGCGATCGGCTCGCGCGGCAATGTGGGGGAGGAGCCGGCCCCCCGGGCCAGCGTGCTTTCCTTCGCCGTGGACGGTTCGGACCGGCGCAGCTTCGCCACGGGCCTGCGCAATCCGGTCGGCATCGCCTTCTATCCCGGCGCCGACGACCTCTATGTCGTGGTCAACGAGCGCGACGGCCTGGGCGACGGCCTAGTGCCCGACTACCTGACTCGGGTGGAGGAGGGCGGCTTCTACGGCTGGCCCTACAGCTATATCGGCGCCCATCCCCAGCCGGGCCTGGAGGGCAAACGCCCGGATCTTGTCGCCCGCGCCATCGTTCCCGACGTCCTGTTCGAAAGCCATTCCGCGCCCATGGGCCTGGTCTTCTACCAAGAGAACCAGTTTCCCGAATCCTATCGCGGAGATGCCTTCGTCGCCTTTCGCGGCTCCTGGAACGCCGCCCGGCCGACCGGATACAAGATCGTGCGGGTGCCGTTCGAGGATGGCCGACCGGCCGGCGGCTACGAGAACTTCGCGACCGGGTTCTGGTTCGAAGGGCGGGACCGGGCGACGGTCTGGGGCCGTCCGGTCGGTCTGACCGTGGCCAAGGACGGCGCCCTGCTGATCGCCGACGACACCTCCAGCACGGTCTGGCGCATCGCCTACCGGCCGTAGTCCGGCCACTGTCGCAAGCTGCGGCCCCGTCGCCCCTGTGCTAGCGTCCGGGCGTGCTTGTCGAGCTTCGTTGTGGGGAGATCCGCCCGTGTTCGTCCGTGTCCTGACTTTGCTCTGTGCCGTCGCGGTCTTTGCCGCCTTCCTGGCGCCGGATGCCCGCGCCGCCCGGCGCGATACGGAAATCTGCGAGAAGCTCCTGCGCGGCTATATCGACGGCAATGCGCTGGTCACTGAATATGGCGTGACGGCCGAACTCGACCCCCAGATCGCCCTGCTGCGCCAGATCTACGTCAACACCTTGATGGTGCGTCAAGGTATCGTGCTCGACTATCTGCGCTGGTACGGCTGTAAGCTGCCGGACGATCCCCTGCCGCCCGTGCCCGAGTTGAACCTCCAGCAATTCGTCGAGATGGCCAATGCCTCGATTCCGGGCGAGGACGTGGCCGTGGTCAACGACCGGCGGCTCAAGGTCAACCGGGTGCGGATTCTTGATCTCCTGCGCGACGCTGCCGCGATCAATGCCCTTCCGGCGGCCTGCGCGGGCAGCGCCTCCTTCGCCGCCCACGACATCCAGCAGCTTTTCGACCGGCTCTACGAGGTCGGCTACGGTACCGAGGACGTCTATTATTTCCAGTCCCAATACGACGATTCTTTCAAGTCTCAATACGACGTCGTGCGCACTTCGATCCGACAATCGGGTTTCGATGCGACCTGCAATCGGGACATGACGGCCGAGACCCGCACCGCCTTCGACAAGCTGGAGAGCATCCGGGCGCTGTTCCGGTGAGCCCGGATACCGATCCGGTAAGCGAAGTCCGCGTCGCCCTCGATATCGGTGCGCGCCTGGGCGAGGGGCCGGTCTGGTGCCCGCGCGGGAAAGCCCTCTATTTCGTCGATTCGATGGCGCCCGAACTGTTGCGCTGGCATCCTGAAACGGGGGCGGTCGGGCGCTGGGCCTTGCCCGACCTGATCGGCAGCTTGGCCTTGCGCGAAGGCGGCGGGGCCGTGGTCGCCCTGCGCCACGGCCTGTTCACGTTCGATTTCGAAAGCGGCGCGACCGAGCTGGCGGTCGATCTCTCGGCCGAGAATCGGGAGAACCGCTTCAACGACGGCAAATGCGACCGCCGGGGCCGCTTCTGGGCAGGAACGATGCATTTCGACGGTCTGCCGCGCGGACCCAAAGGATTCCTGTATCGCTTCGACGCGGATTTCGGCCATGTCCGGCGGGAAAGCGGCATCCGCACTTCGAACGGCATCGGCTGGAGCCCGAACGATCGCACCATGTATTACACGGACACGCGGGCCGAGCGGATCTACGCCTACGATTTCGACCCGGCGACGGGCGAGAATTCCAGCCGCCGCGATTTCGCCGTGGTGGATCCGGCCACGGGCCGGCCCGACGGCCTGACCGTCGACAGCGAGGGTGGGGTGTGGAGCGCCAATTGGGGCGGTTGGCGGGTCGTGCGCTATCGCCCGGACGGCACCCTCGACC
>JABIRQ010000125.1 GCA_018699755.1 Rhodospirillaceae bacterium
ACATCTACCCCTGGCGCAACATGCACTATATCGGCCCGACCGATACTCTGTTCGAGGGCGACGAAGACGAGGTGCGCGCGACCGATGACGAGATCGACTATCTGCTCGACGAGGCGAACCACCTGATGCCCGGTCTGGGTGGGCTGACCCGGTCGGACCTGTGCTTCACTTGGGCCGGGGTACGGCCCCAGACGACCGATCCAGGAGACTCGATGGGCGCGCGCGGTCGCCGCATCCACGATCTGGCGGAGGATGGCATGCCGGGGGTACTGGCCCTGACCGGGGGCAATATCATCACCCATCGGCTGTCGGGACGCGATCTCTGCGCGGCGGTCAAGGCGCGGCTGTCCCCCTCGGGATCGCCCGCGCCACTGTCCTACGACGCCAAGCCCTTCGCACCGGCGGCCGAATCGCCCAGCCTGCTCAACCACTGGGACGGTGCGCGCCTGGCCCATCTGCGCCAGGCGGCGGAGCGGGAGCATCCGGTCAATCTGGCCGACCTGCTGTTTCGCCGGGTCGGCGCCGGCTGGACCGAGACCATGGCCCGCGAGGGCGCGCACAAGGCGGCCGAGACCGTGGCGGATATCCTGGGCTGGGACGAGGCGCGCATCGAGAAGGAGGTCGCCGACTACGCCCATGTCCTGGAGCGCCTGCACCGGGTCGGCAGGGGGCCGGACTGCGTAACCGATCCGATGGCTCCCGCGAGCGGCCAACGCGCTGGATGAAGCCGGATTGCGGTTTCGAGGCCGCGACGGTGCGAACGATCCCCTGAAAAACAAACCGGCCCGCCGCAAGGGCGGGCCGGTTCTCTCGAAAACCCGAGCGTCAGATGCAGCCGGCCGTGCCGACGGTCTTGCCGCCGCCAGTGCCGACAGTACCGACAAAACGACCTTCTGAGCTCAAAAGGTCCAGAGCTTCGTCGCTCAGGTCGTCGTCATGAAACTCGACGGTGTGATCCGTATTCATGAACTGCTTCCCTTCGTTTCAGCCAATCCGTTCTACAACGGCCGAAGTATAGCACATCCGGTCGACTGCCCTATCGAGGAACATCCATGACCCACCGAATTGCCTCGCGGATCGATGCTCGATCCAGTGCCGATGCGGGTATACGAAACGGTGGAACTCCGGCCGCGCGGGGCGTTAGGCTTCAAGTCGCGGACAAGAGTGAGGGTGGGCCATGGCCGGATCCGAGGCACGAGAGACCGTCACCATCGGCGTTGCGACGCCGGCGCGGATGACCGTGCACTACGCCTATCTCACCCCGGCGACAGCCTTGGGCTATGACTGGGACGAGGGGCTTGATCTGCGCATCTTCCATGGCGGCGAACCGGGCGCGACGGCGCAGGCCATCGCCGCAGGCAAGTGCGACATCGCCTCGCTCAACACCATCGTGGGCTTCGTCGGCCGCTTCGAGGAGGGCATCCCCATGCTCGCCGTCGGCAGCGCGGCCCGGCGCAGCCACCGCTATTTCGCGGTGCTGGAGGACAGCCCGATCCGCGACCTCGCCGATCTTGCGGGCAAGCGCATCGCCTGCGATTTCCCCCATCTCCAGGTCCTCGCCCATGCCGCTTTGGCCGAGGTGGGCGTGCCGCCCGAGTCTTTCGAATGGGTCGGCTGGCACGGCTCGGACATGGATTGCGCGGGGATGACCGAGCCTCTGCGTCGGGGCGAGGCGGACGCGATGTTCGTCATGGACTGGATCCTGCCCGATGCGCGCAACAGGGGGCTGGCCCTGCGCACCCTGCGCTCCGCCCTGTTCGAGCGGATCTCCGCGTCTTCCTGCTACTGGACGACGGACGCGATCTTCGCCGCCCGCAGGGATGCCCTCGGACGCGCCCTGCGCGCGATCGCGAAAAGCGTGGCCTTCTCCTTCGCCAACCCGGAAGCCGCAGTGCGAGCGATGTGGGAGGTCTATCCCGACACGAAACCGGTATCCGGCGACCCCGAGGCCGTCCTTCGCGCCGAAACCGAAGTGCTGAAGACCTGCCTCGCGCGCATGCGCATCGGCGAGACCGATCCGGACCCGCGCTGGTGCGCGATTTCCGACGACGCGATGCGGACCTGGCAGGAGACCTTGACCCGAACCGGCACGATCCGCGCCGGCGCGGACCACCGCCTGCTCTACACCACCGAACTCGTGGACGGGATCAACGATTTCGACGCCGAAGCGGTGCGTGCCGCCGCGCGGGAGCACCGCATGGCATAGGGCATGCGGTGGCCGGTGGCCGCCGATCCGCTTCACCGGGCCGGCGCGTCGCATATTGGCGAACGCAGAGATCGTCGCTGGCCGGCAGGAAGCGGGTGCTATGCGCCTCCGGCTCGACCGATTCGCGCGGCGATTGCCCGGCCGGCGGCGACGGCGGACGACCAAGCCCATTGAAAGTTGTAGCCGCCCAGCCATCCCGTCACGTCGACGGCCTCGCCGATTGCATAGAGGCCAGGAACCTTGCGCGCTTCCATCGTTTTCGAAGACAGCGCGGCCGTGCCGATGCCGCCCGCCGTGACTTCGGCCTTGGCGAAACCTTCGGTCCCCGTCGGCCGGAAGGTGAGGCAGGTCAGAGTCTCGGCGGCGTCGTCCAGCACCGCGTCGGCAACGTTGCCCAACTCTTTCGCGATGCCTATGCGGGCGGCGAGCGCCTCCGCCAGGCGATTCGGAAGAAACTCCGCCAGGGCCGCTTTCAGATGTGCGCGCGGCATTCGGCGCTTGGCCTCCCGGAGCCTGGCCACGGCGTCCGGGACCAGGGTGATGGAGATGGCCTGCCCAGGCGCCCAGTAGGACGAAACCTGGAGGATAGCGGGACCCGAAAGCCCCTTATGAGTGAAGAGCACGGCCTCTTCGAAGGCCATGGTGCCCACCCGCGCCACGGCCGGGCAGGACACGCCCGAAATTTCGCGGAAGAGCCTCTCTTCCGGGCCGAGGGTCAGAGGCACGAGGGCCGGACGCGGTGTCACGACATCGAGGCCGAACTGCTCCGCGATCGCATAGGCCCTGCCCGTCGCGCCCATCTTGGGGATCGAGGGGCCGCCCGTCGCGATGACGAGCTGCGGCGCGGTCGCGCCTCCGACCCGGAACCGGCCATCGGCATGGCCGATCTCGCCGATCTCCGTGGCCAGCCGGATCTCCGCGCCGCCGCGGCGGCATTCGTCGAGCAGCATGGCGACGATCTGCCGCGCGGACCCGTCGCAGAAGAGCTGCCCGAGCGTCTTTTCATGCCACGCGATGCCGTGGCGTTCGACCAGTGCGAGGAAGTCCCACTGGGTGTAGCGGCTGAGTGCGGATTTGGCGAAATGGAGATTCTCAGACAGGAAATGCACGGGTTCCGTCCGCGTGTTGGTGAAATTGCACCGCCCGCCGCCCGAGATCAGGATTTTCTTCCCGGGCCTGTCCGCATGATCGATGACGAGGACCCGCGCCCCGGCTTGCCCCGCCGCCGCCGCCGCCATGAGGCCGGCGCCGCCCGCGCCGAGGATGATCGCATCGTAGTCCATGGCGGCTTTCTAGTTCAGGGCGAAGCGGGCCGGAAGCCTGCGTTCAGCCGGCTCGGAAGGGCAGCTCGCCTGGCGGCGGACGAGAAGAACGCAGGGACGTCTGGATGGGTCGGAGCTTTTTGAGAGGCTGGCTGGGGGACCTGGATCCCCTCCAGCCACGTCGATGTCAGACGCTCTGGACGCATAGCTGTCCTCTGGAGGCGAGCATGGATACGCTCAGTGGACCCGTCAACGGCGCGTGTGAGAGCTCTACCGATTAGCGAACCACGAACGGCTACTCCGTGCCGGAAGCCTAGAGCCAAGCCTAGAAACTCACCCGGTCGGCCTTTTCGCCGCGATCATGTATCACCGCGCTACGCCATCTCCAGGAGCCCGAAAGGGCCTGTTAGAGAGTCCAGGGTATCAGCCTGCGGCGTGACAACCAGATCTCTGGAATCGAAACGGCCCGCCCCACCTCTTTCGATTATGGGGACGGGCCGCTCGATCAGGCTGTAGGCACCGGTCCAGCCCTGGAAGGGTCCGGACCGTGCCCTGGGACAATCGCAGGCGTCAGGACCTATTTAGCCGACGGGCGCACACAGCCGCCGCAGGGCATCGCACAGACCTTCGCCCCATCTGTGCGGTCGAGTGCCTCGTCACCGAGGTCGTCGTCGTGTGTTTCGTCGATACCGGTATTCTCAGCCATGTCGGCCTCCTGTGTTGGATTGATTGAGCCCGAGGCACCGGTTCGGCCCAGGAAGGGAGCGGACCGTGCCCTGGGACAAGCGCTGGGGCTAGGGACCTACCTAGCCGACACACACCCCCGAGGCAGAAGCGCTCTGACGCGGTCCGCGAACCGTCCCCCCACGCCCTTCATCGAGGGCCTCGTCCTTGAGGTCGTCGTCATTGATCGTGTCGGTCGCAGTATTCTCGGCCATATCGGCCTCCTGTGTAGGATTGAGTGAGCCCGAGGCCCCGGTTCGGCCCAGGAAGGGATCGGACCCGGCGCCTCGGGACAAGCGCAGGGGCTAAGGCCTAGCTATCCGACAGACCCGAAGGGATCGGAACCGTGCCCTGGGACAAGCGCAGGGGCTAAAGCCTAGCTATCCGACAGACCGACGCCGAAGCGATTGTATGGAGAAGGTTGCGCTATCGGTATGCGCTGTCAATTCGGAATCATGCGTTGCCCTGCAGAACTGGAGGACTTCGGCCAGCAGTCCGGCGCGCAGGGTGCCTCCCCACCCCATCGTGCCCGGCACCGGGTTGGGTCGCGGGGCGAAGGGGCGCGGGGAATCTCTCGGTCACCGGAACGGGTCTAGGCTCCGACGTCGTCGTAGTTGTCGATGCCACGGCGATATGACTTCGGTCATTGAAGTCTCCTTGGGGAAACCACTCGCAGACTTTTCCCCGTAGATACCGGTTCTGGCGTTCGTCATCGATGACAATGGTTGCTTCCCGATTATCGCACCGCCGGGACCGGCGAGGGCGCTCTCTCGCCGCGATCTCGGCGCCGACAGGCGCCGGCGGGCACGAGTGCGACGAGAGCGCACACAAGAAGTGAGGTGTGACGAGCATGGATTGGGACGATATCGGCGGTATGATCGGCGAGGCCTTGCCGCTCCTCGGCGGGCTTGTCCTGGGGCCGCTTTTTTTGTGTCCGGGGTCAGACGGCGATGGAGATGGTGGGGCCGTTCGGGGGGTATCGCCCGCAGCGGTCTCCCGCTACCAATAGAAAGCCCGCCAAGTCAGTGACTTGGCGGGCTTCGCCTTTTCGAATGGGCGCCTTCATACGTCGGCGACCGTGTCGGCGATCAGGCCCTGGACCACGGCCGCGAGTGCTTCGCCCTCCGTCGCGCCCGCGTCGACGGAACGGCGATAGATATCGACTTGGCGATGCGCGCTGGTGCCGCGCGCCAGGATCGTGCGGGCGTGGTGGACTTCCTTCGCGCAGCCCAGGGCGTCCGCGTCTTCTTCTATATAGGCGATCAGCTCTTCGAGCAGATCCGCATAGGGCACGATTCGTCCCAAGCCAAAGTCCACCAGCCCCTCGTCGAAGCCATAGCGCTGGGCACGCCAGCGGTTTTCCTGGATTAGCATTGCGGGATAGCGGCGCCAGCGTTGATTGTTGCGCCGCAAGCGATAGAGCATGCGCAGGATGCAGGTGTAGATCGCGGCGATACAAAGCGTGTCTTCGAGGCGGGTGGTCAGGTCCGTGATGCGCATCTCGAGGGTGGGAAAGCGATCGCTCGGCCGCACGTCCCACCAGATCTTCGTGCCGTCCTCGATCACGCCGGCCTCGACCAGGCCGGCGAGCAAGCGCCGATATTCGCCGTAGGAATCGAAATGTTCGGGCAGGCCTGTGCGCGGCAGCTCGTCCCAGACGGCGATGCGGTACGATTTCAGCCCGGTCTCCCGGCCACGCCAAAAAGGCGAGGATGTGCTGAGCGCGAGGAGATGAGGCAGGAAATAGGAGACCTGGCTCATCAGGTCGACGCGCAGGTCGTCGTCTTGGATGCCGACATGGACGTGCATGCCGCTGATCAGCAGACGCCGGGCGACTTCCTGCAGATCGCGCGCGAGAATCGCGTAGCGTTCCTTGTCGGTATGCTGCTGGGTGCCGTAATCCGCGAAGGGATGGGTCGACGCGGCGATCGGGGCGAGGCCATGGGCTGCCGTGACTTCCGCGATGCAGCCGCGCAATCGGCGCAATTCCTCTCGGGCTTCTCCGATATTGGCACAGACCCGGGTCCCGACTTCGATCTGCGAGCGCATGAATTCGGGACTGACCTGACCTTCGAGTCTGGCCTCGCATTCGGCCATCAGGCCCGATGGCGGGTTCTCGACGAGGGCGCCGGTGGCGGCGTCCACGATCATGTATTCCTCTTCGATGCCGATCGTGAAAGGCGGTTCGGAAATCGCCATGCCGTCTTCCTCCGCTCAATCCGTCTTGCGGCGGCTGGGCGCCGACGCTATCAGGCGCGCCATTTGATCGAACATCCCATGCTGGGGATTTGGTCCGCGGGCCCGCGCCCTGTTCGCGCAATTTGAACCATGGCCTCGTATAGTTCCCGGCGCGCGCCGGGAACCGGCGTGGTCTTCGAAGCATCCAACCGGCCCCGATACTGCAACTCGTCCTGGGCGTTGAAGCCGAAGAAGTCTGGGGTGCAGACCGCATCGTAGGCCCGTGCCACGGCCTGCGTCGGATCGATCAAGTAAGGGAAGTCGAAATCGTTCCGCTTGGCAAACAGCGCCATGTTTTCGAAGGAGTCTGCGGGATACGCATTCGCGTCGTTGGACATGATGGCGGCCGTCGCGATGCCATGCTCGGCCAGGGCGCGGGCCTCTTCGGCCAAGCGCCCGGCGATCGCAACGACATAAGGGCAGTGATTGCAAATAAAGACGACGACGGTCCCGTTTTCTCCACGAATATCGGCCAGGCAATATTGCCGCTCGTCGGTCGCCTGCAACGAAAAGTCCGGGGCCTTGCGGCCCAATCCGGGGATCGGCGTTTCATCGGGCATCGGTCATCCTCCGTCGGTGGGGAAAGCTTCGCACAGGCGTTGGGGCGAAACAAAGTAAGGATTTGCGGGCGTTGCGGAGGTTGCTCGAGTCACTGGATCGGGCCGCGGACGGGTGGGTTTGGCGCATGCCGTTGCGTTCGTGCCGATCCGGTGTGCCCAATTTACAACACCGTTCGGAATTTTAAGAATACTGGCGAGCCTATTGGGTATTAATCGGGAATTTGTATATACTGCGCATCGACGGGATTGGCCGAAAGGCGCAGATCTCGCTTGCGTGATGGTTCGAATGTGTTATACGCGTTCGACCATTGGGGTTTTAGAGATTCTTATAAAGTGACGGGAGCGACCGTATGTCACAAGTGAAGGGGTTCCTGGCCGCAGTGCTGGTTTTGGCGCTCGGTGCCTGTACGACCACATATATCCAGGATCAGCTGAACCCGATCCGCTCCATGCAGACTTCGGGCAGCGCGTTTACGCAGGCGCTGCATAGCGAATATCTGTGGCTTGCGGATGCGGAGTATGCTGGCAATGATCTGAGCGACGCCCTGTACTATGGTGAAAAGGCGCGTCGTGCCGGTAATGGCGAAGAGGTTGCTCCGGAGGATCCGACGGCGCAGGGCATGCCCTCGTCCGAGGCTGCGGAGATGACCCGTGCCCATGCCCGCCTGATGGCCGCGCTCGAGGGCGGCGGCAAGACGGCGGCCCCGGCCGCGATGGCCCGGGCGCAGGTTGCGTTCGACTGCATGGTTCGTGAGTGGTGCGAGATCCACGACGCGATCGCGGGTTGCCGCGACCGCTTCTGGGCTGCCCTCGCGGAAGTTGAAGCGGCATTGATGCCGATGATGGAGCCGCCTGCGCGCGACTACCTGATCTTCTTCGACTGGAACAAGTCCGACGTCCGCAACGACGCCTCCAAGGTGCTCGATGAGGTTGTCTCGGCCATGCGTGCGCTGAATGCCACGAAGGTCAACTTGATCGGCTTCACCGACACCAGTGGCGCCGCTTCGTACAACCAGATCCTCTCCGTTCGCCGTGCGAGTTCGGCCAAGGAGTATCTGGAACTGCGCGGAGTTAACGCCAATGCGATCATGACGTCTGGTCGCGGTGAGAACGATCTGCTGGTCCCGACTCCGGACGGTGTCCGCGAGGAGGAAAACCGCAGGGTGGAAATCACGCTCGAGTAGCGCGATCCCAACCTGAACCATCAAGAGAGGCGGCGCCGGAGAAATCCGGCGCCGCTTTTCTTCTCTCAATGCCCTTGGCTGACGATCGGCCCTTGCGTTCCGATGCCATGCAATCTACACATTGAGGTCAAAGCTCGCGCAGAATGGGAGGGGCAAGGATGCTCTTCGGGAACGGTTCGAAGGGGTTGGCCGTTGGGTTGGTCGCGGCTGCACTGGCGATGACACTCGGACGCGCTTCGATTGCCGCCGGCGACGATTTCGACTTCGACGATGGTGCGTCTCTCGCCTCGGCTTTGGCCCAGTCACGGGCCCAGAATCGTATTTTGCTGACCGAAAATAAGGTTTCCGGTTGCGCCGAACGGGACTTCGTCTCCGCTGAGATCGTCAAGAAGCCCGCGATGTTGGCCAAGACCGCAGAGGTCAAGGAAAAGAAGTGGCAAGAACAGTGGACTGTGAATCGCTGCGGCGAGCAGGTCGGTTACCTTGTCTTCTTCACCGAAATCGGAATCGGTGGGACTTTCTTCTCTATTGTTGAGAACCAATAGGGCGATCTGCCCCTTCAAATAGGGTGAAGCGATCGTTGTGGCGCGCTCCATCTGGAGCGCGTCTTTGTTTTCGCCAGCCGCCATATGCGAAGCCGAGCGGATCTTGCGATGACCGATAATGTGTCCCGACCGTCGGATGTCGTGAATCGCGCCTACGCGATCCTGTCCGGCGACGACGATCTAGACCGGGCCTGCGAAGCGATCCCCGAGGTGGCTTGCACCGCCGTGCCCCGAAATTTTCTCCTTAACCTCGCGAACGGTGCGGCCACGAAACTCGCCGAGCAGATCGCCAGCCCTGGGTTGGTCTTGGCTTGGCTGCTGGGCGCGATCGGAGCGCCCCTGGTGCTTGCCGGCTTCCTGGTGCCTATTCGCCAGGCTGGCGCCTTGATGCCCCAGCTTGCCGCCGCCGCACGCATACGGGCCGTGCCGCTGCGGAAACTTTACTGGGCCAGGGCTGGCACGGTTCAGGCGTTCGCCCTCGCGGCGATGATACCGGCGGTGATTGTGCTGCCGCCGACGATGGCCGGATTCGCCGTACTGGGTCTCCTCACCGTGTTCAGCGTGGCCAGCGGCGTCGGGTCCGTCGCTTTTCAGGACGTCATGGGCAAGACGGTCCCCAAGGCCAGGCGGGGTCGGCTCCTGGCCGGGCGCGCGGCGGTCGGGGGGGCCTTGGCTGTCGGCGTTGCCCTTTTCCTGCATCTCGGGCCCGACTTTTCCGACCGTCTCTGGCCGATTCTTGTCCTGGTCGGCGCGGCCGCGCTGTTGTGGCTGGTTGGGGCCGGCTTGTTCGCTGCCATTGACGAGGTGCCCGGCGAGACGGGCGGCGGCCGAAATCCGTTGGCGGAGGCGCGGCGTGGTCTCTCTTTGGTTCGCGCGC
>JABIRQ010000296.1 GCA_018699755.1 Rhodospirillaceae bacterium
CGCCATCAGTTGGCGGCGGCGCGCCCTTCGCTCGCGCGCCGTTTCTCCGTCGCGGTCTTAAGTTGGCCGCAGGCGGCGAAGATGTCGCGGCCGCGCGGCGTGCGCACGGTCGAGACGTAGCCCGCCCGCTCGACGATCTCCGCGAAGGTGCGGATCGCCTCCGGAGTCGAGCAGTCGTAGGGCGAACCGGGCCAGGGATTGAAGGGAATCAGGTTGATCTTGGCCGGAATGCCGGAGACCAGGCGCACCAGTTCGCGCGCCTCGGCCGGGGAATCGTTGATATCCCGCAGCATGACGTATTCGAAGGTGATGCGCCGCGTGGTGCCGAGCCCGGGATAGGTCCGGCAGGCTTCGAGCAGTTCGGCCAGCGGATACTTGCGGTTGATGGGCACGATCTCGTCGCGCAGATCGTCCGAGACGGCGTGAAGGGAGACGGCGAGATTGACCCCCAACTCGGCCCCGCACCGCTCGATCAGGGGCACCACCCCGGCGGTCGAGAGAGTGATCCGCCGCTTGGAAATGGCGATCCCCTCGGGGTCCATGACGATGCCGAGGGCCTTCGCCACGTTGTCGTAATTGTAGAGCGGTTCGCCCATGCCCATCATGACGATGTTGGTCAGGTCGCGCTCCTCGTCGGACGCGGTCCAGACGCCGAGGTCGTCGCGCGCCAGCATCACCTGGCCGACCACCTCGGCCGCGTCCAGGTTGCGCACCAGGCGCTGGGTTCCGGTGTGGCAGAACCGGCAGTTCAGGGTGCAGCCGACCTGGGACGACACGCAGAGCGTGCCGCGCCGCGCTTCGGGGATATGCACGGTCTCGACCTGGCTGCCGTCGGCCAGGCCGAGCAGCCATTTCCGCGTGCCGTCGCTCGAGCGCTGGCCCGTCGTCACCGGCGGCCGGTCGAGCGTATAGGTCTCGGCCAGCGCCGCACGGGCATCCTTCGACAGATTGGTCATCTCGTCGAAGGAGCGCGCGCCGCGACGATAGACCCAGTTCCAAAGCTGCTTGGCGCGGAAGGGCTTCTCGCCCAGCGCGTCGACGGCGGCGGCGAAGCCTTCGCGGTCGAGGCCGACGAGACTCGGCCGGACCGGTTCGGGCCGGGCGGGCTCGACACGGGTTTCGGCGGCGGCGGTCTGGTCGGCGGCGTCCATCACCCGGATATGGGCGATCCGCGCGGCGCAAGCAAGCGGCGCGGACCGACGGTCCACGGCCTATTTGACGCCGCAGGCCTTGCCGATCGCCTTGTAGGCGGCGGTCACCCCGGACAGGGAATAGCTGTCGGTCGTCACCGTGCCGCGGCCGGACGTGCCCTTCACGACCATCGAGCGCCCCGCGATCATGGCTTTGCGCACGGACGCGTCCTTGGGCGCCCAGGCCGAGTCCGGGGTATCGGGATGGGTGTAGAGCTGGAAGGTCTTGTCGTCGATCTTCACCGTCGTCTCGCTGCCCGCCTTGTATTCATAGCCGGCGGTCACCCGCACCACGCCGGTCATCTGCGAGCCCGGCCGATGGACGATGGTGAAATAGGTTTGCCCGCGCGAGGTGTAGTCGCCCTTCTCCGACTTGGGCAGACTGGCCATGTAGCAGACCTTGGCGGCGCCCTCACCGTCCTCGAACGCATCCCAGTCGCCGAACTGGCCGATCAGGGTTTCCGCCGTCGCCGGCAGGGCCAGGACCATCAGAACGGCGGCGAGCGCGGCCCGGCCGCCGTATTCCATCGAACGCTTCGTCATCGCTCCTCACGGTCGTTGTTCGCGGTTCGCTGCTTTTTCTTCCACAAGGGCTCGCCGAACACGTGCGGCGGCAGCGGCTCGGCCGGTCCGCCGGGCACCAGCGGCCGCGCGGCGAATCGCCCGGTGCTGATCAGGCGATCGTACATCACGATCGCGCCGGCAATGGCAAGGTTGACAGCGAATTTCGTCGGAATCTTGACGACATGGTCGCACAACCCGACCAAGTCGGGCGACAGGCTGCCGCGTTCCTGCCCCAGAACATAGGCCGCGCAGCGCGGATGGCGAAAACTGGGCAATTCGATCGCGTCGTCGGTGATCTCGACCCCGATCAAACGGCAGCCGACGGGCAGGCGCAGGTCGCGCACCGTCTCGAAGTCGTAGTGGGGCACGCTATCGGTCGAGCGCGAGGTGTCCGCGATCTCGCCCTCGTCCCGGGCATAGCTCGCAGCGACGGTGAACACGAACCCCGCTCCGAACGCGTGCGCCGTACGAAACAGGCTGCCCACGTTCATCTGCTTGGAAATGCGCTCCGCCCCGATACCGAAATAGCCGCGCATGGCCGGACCTTGCCGGGCCATGCCGCCAAAGGCAAGGTGTTTGCCCCCCAAGGCCATGAGAATGGGCCGGAAACCGTGCCGGACATGCCCCAAAGCCACTCCCCATCGTTATCCACGACCGATCCCGTGCTGGTCGAAGTCACGCGCGGCCCGCTCGTCGAAAGCCGCCATCGCGGCGCGGCGGCGGTGGTCGATTCCGCCGGGCATACAGTCGCCGCCTGGGGCGATGTGGCGCGCCCCGTCTTTCCCCGTTCGGCGATCAAGGCGCTCCAGGCCATCGCCCTGGTCGAGAGCGGCGCGGCCGACGCCTTCGACCTTGGACCCGCGGAACTGGCCCTGGCCTGCGCTTCGCACAACGGCGAGGCCGCCCATGCCGAGGCGGTGCGCGCGTGGCTCCTCCGCATCGATCTGGGCGTGGACGATCTCGAATGCGGCGCCCATGCCCCGATGGGGGAGGAAGCGGAGCTCGACCTCGTCCGCGCGGGGCGGGAGGCCGGCGCGCATCACAACAACTGCTCGGGCAAGCATGCCGGAATGCTGACCCTGGCCAAGCGGCTCGGCGTTCCGACGGCGGGCTATATCGCCGCGGACCATCCGGTCCAGAGCCTGGTGCGCCGCACCGTGGGCGAGATGGCGGGTTGCGACTTGGCCGAAGCGCCCGCCGGCACCGACGGCTGCGGCATCCCGACCCTGGCCATGCCGCTCGAGGCCATGGCGTGGGCCTTCGCCCGGATCGCCGATCCCGCGACCCTGGCGCCCGAACGCGCGGCGGCCGTGCGCCGCATCCGCGCGGCCGTCGCGGCGCGGCCTGACATGGTCGCCGGGCGCGGGCGATTCTGCACCGCCGTCATGGCGGCGGCGGGCGAAGCGGTCTTCGTCAAGACCGGCGCGGAGGGCGTGTTCTGCGCCGCCTTACCGGACATGGGCCTGGGCTTCGCCCTCAAGATCGAGGACGGCGCGACCCGTGCGGCCGAATGCGCCATCGCCGCTCTTCTCCTGGGTTTCGGCGCGGCGGACGGGCCGGGCGCGGCGGCCCTGACCGGCTACACGGACCGGACCCTGCGCAACTGGGCCGGCACCGAAACCGGCACGATCCGCCCCGCCGCGGACTGGCCGGACTAGGCTCCAG
Source organism: Rhodospirillaceae bacterium (assembly GCA_018699755.1). Classification (GTDB taxonomy): domain Bacteria; phylum Pseudomonadota; class Alphaproteobacteria; order CADEGL01; family CADEGL01; genus JABIRQ01. Next base: position 3,420 of record JABIRQ010000296.1, read on the forward strand.
CCCCTATCATGGCGCGGCCCCGCCAAGGTCGACGCCATGGTCTAGGGTGGGGGCGGCGAAGCGGCGAGGGGAGAGCGACATGCGGGCTGTTCTATGCACGGCTTACGAGGACCACGACGCCCTGGAAGTGGGCGAAGCGCCGAGCCGCGCGCCCGGCCCGGGCGAGGTGCGCATCGCCATTCATGCCGCCGGCCTGAACTTCGCCGACACCTTGATGGTCGAGGGCAATTATCAGGTGAAGCCCGAACTGCCCTTCGTGCCGGGCCTTGAGGGCGCGGGCGAGGTGATCGAGGTGGGCGAGGGGGTCGAGCGGGTGAAGCCGGGCGACCGGGTCGCCGCGACCGTCGAACACGGCGCCTTCGCCGAGGAGGCCGTCGCGCGGGAGATCGACACATACCCCATCCCCGATTCGATGTCCTTCGAGATCGCCGCCGGCTTTCCCGTGGTCTACGGCACCTCCCATGTCGGGTTGCGCCGCCGCGCCAATCTCCAGGCCGGCGAGACCCTCCTGGTCCACGGCGCGGCGGGCGGCGTCGGGTTGACGGCGGTCGAGATCGGCAAGGCCCTGGGGGCGACGGTGATCGCCAGCGCGGGCAGCGCCGAGAAGCTGGAGGTCGCCCGCGCCCACGGCGCCGACCATCTGGTCAACCACCGCAACGAGGACCTGCGCGAAGCGATCAAAGGCCTGACCGGCGGGCGCGGCGCGGACGTCATCTACGATCCGGTCGGGGGCGACGTGTTCGACGCTTCGCTGCGTTGCATCGCCTGGGAAGGACGGCTTCTCGTCGTCGGCTTCGCGAGCGGGCGCATCCCAAAGGCCCCCACCAACTATCTGCTGGTGAAGAACTGCGCGGCCATGGGCGTGTTCTGGGGCGCCTATCGCCACCGCGACCCGAAGGTCATCGCCGACGCCATGGCGGAGCTGCTGGCTTGGTACGAGGCGGGCAAGCTCAAGCCGCTGGTCTCGCAGACCTATGACTTGGCCGAGGCGGGAACCGCCATGGCCGATATGCGCGCGCGCCGCTCGACCGGCAAGCTGGTCGTGACCACGGGCCGGGGCTAGGCGCCCGGCGCCGCACCCGGTCTTGGCCCCCCGCCCGCCCACCAGCGACCTGGCCGCCCGCTTTCGCGAGGCCGTGCGTCTGCACCAGGCCGGACGGCTCGACCAGGCCCTGGCGCTCTACGGGCAAATCCTCAAGGCGGACCCGCGCCATGCCGACACCCTGCATCTGAGCGGTCTCGCCCTGCTGCAGTCCGGCGATGCGGCGGGCGCGGTGCGACCCCTGGAACGCGCGGTCAAGGCACGGGACGACCGCGCGCCCTATCACCTGAACCTGGCCGAGGCCTATCGCCTGACCGGCAAGGCGGCGCGGGCCGCGCGGCACTACGAACGCGCCCTCGCCCTCGATCCCGGCAATGCCGGGGCGCTCAACAACCTCGGCGGCCTGGCCCTCCAGACCGGGCGCATCGACGCGGCGGCCGAGGCGTACCGGCGCCTGGCCGAGGCGCGGGCCGATCTGCCCGACGGCCCCTTCGGTCTCGGCAACGCCCTCTATGCCGGAGGCCGGACCGAGGACGCGATCGAGGCCTATCGCGACGCCCTCGCCCGCCAGGCCGACCATCCGGGCGCGACCCTGAACCTGGCCCAACTGCTGGCCGAAAACGGGCGGGCGGATGAAGCGATCGGCCTGCTCGACACCGCTCTCGCCCGCCATCCCGACGTTCCGGAACTCCACTACGCCCGGGGCGCGGCCCTGCGCGCGGCAGGCGATCTGGCCGCCGCGGCCGCGGCCTACCGCGCGGCCCTGGACCTCCGCCCAGATTTCCTGGAAGCACGCTTCAACCTGGGCGCGGCCCTGCAGGAGGACGGCGCGCTGGACGAGGCCGCCGCCTGCTACGAACGGGTGCTGGAAATCGATCCGAACCACGCCCGCGCCCACAACAACCTGGGCACCGTCCATGCCGAGCGGGCCGACCACGAAGCCGCGCAAGCCTGCTACGCCCGCGCCCGCGCCCTCGATCCCGGCGACCCCGAACCGCTGGTCAATTTCGGCAACTCCTATACCGAACAAGGCCGGACCGAGGACGCGGCCGACGCCTATCGGGCGGTGTTGAATTTAAGCGAATCGGGGGGCACGCGCTTTCGTCTCGCCACCCTTCTTCCCGTCATCCCCGGCACGGTCGAGGAGATCGCCGACGCGCGAGCACGCTACGCCGAAGCCTTGGAAGAACTAGCCGCCGACCCGCCTCCCCTCGCCGATCCGCTGGGCGAGGTCGGCAAGACGGCTTTTCTACTGGCCTATCACGGCGAGAACGACCGCACCTTGCAGCTGCGCCTGGCCGAAACCTATGCCCGGGCCTGCCCCTCCCTGCTTGAGGCCGCGCCCCATTGCGCGGGCTGGCACGGCCCGGCGGACAAACGCATCCGCATCGGCTTTGTCTCGCGCCATCTGCGCGCCCATACCATCGGCCGCCTGATGGCCGAGACCATCCGCCGCCTCGACCGGACGCGTTTCCACGTCACCGTCTTCCGCTTTCCCCAGGAGGACGACGCCCTGGCCAAAGTCATCGCGGAGAGCGCGGACGCGGTCGCGACCCTGCCGCCGGACCTGGCGGCGATGCGCCGCATCATCGCCGAAGCCCGGCTCGACGTGCTGCACTATCCCGATATCGGCATGGAGCCGGCGACCTATTTCCTGGGCTTCGCCCGCCTCGCCCCGGTGCAATGCGCCTTCTGGGGCCATCCCGACACGACCGGCCTGCCGGGCATCGACTATTTCCTGTCTTCCGCCGCCTTCGAGGCCGAGGACGCCGAGGCCCATTACAGCGAGACCCTCGTCCGCCTGCCCACGACGAATGTCTGCTACGCCCGGCCCGAACGGCCCGCCGAGATTCCCGCCCGCGCGGCGTTGGGTCTGCCGGAGGACGGTACCCTCTACCTCTGTCCGCAAAGCCTGTTCAAGCTGCGTCCCGAATTCGACCTCGTTCTGGGCCGCATCCTGGACGGCGACCCGAACGCGACCCTGGGCCTGCTGGCGGGCAACAACGCCCATTGGACCGGGCTGCTGCGCGGCCGCCTGGCGCGCAATCTGGGCGACGCCCTCGCGCGGGTGCGTTTCATCGGCCGCCTGCCCTATGAAGGCTTCCTCGGCCTGCTCACCGCCGCCGACGTGATGCTGGACACCCCGGTCTTCTGCGGCGGCAACACGACCCTGGAGGGCCTGGCCATGGGCACGCCCATCGTGACCCTGCCCAGCCCCTATCTGCGCGGCCGCCTCTCGGCCGGCTTCTACGCCAAGATGGGATACGAGGACCTGGTGGCGCGGGACGAGGACGACTATGTCCGCATCGCCCTGGCCCTTGGGACGGACCCAAATGCCCGGGCCACCGCCCGCGCGCGCATCGAAGACGCCAGCCCGGTCCTGTTCGGCGACGAGCGGCCAGTGCGCGAGCTTGAGGACTTCCTGGTTCAGGCGGTCGAGGCCGCGTCTTCCATCTCGCGGAGATAGAACAGCAAATCCAATGACGGCGGCGTCATCCCCGTCTGGCTCAGCATGGCGTGGGCCTGGCCCCGGTGATGGGTCTGATGATTGAACATATGACCCAGGATCAGGGGCAGCGGCGTCTTGCCCACCCCGGCCGTGAAGCTCTGATATTCCAGGATGGTCAGCATATCCTCCGCCGCGAGGCCGTCGGCATAGGTGAGAATGCCCCGGTCTTCCGCCGTCCGCGCAGTGCGCAGTTCCTCGAAATCGTCGAAAAGAATTTCGTCGAGGCGCGTGACGCCGTGTTCGCGGTGCTGGATTCGTCCCATCCAGATGCGGTCGCCCGCCAGAAGGTGATTCAGGGTGCCGTGGATCGAGCCGAAGAATGCCTTGCGATCGCGCCGGCGGTCCGTATCGGAAAGCTGGGCGCAGGCATCGTAGAGCCGGATATTGGCCCAGGCGTTGTAGCGCGCCAGGGTGCGGAAATACTGGACGCCAAGCTCCATCAGGCAGCCTCCCGCTCGAAATCGTGGACGATGATGTCGAGGTCCAGGCTGGGCCGGCCGGCCTGGGTTAGCATGGCATGGATCTGGCCCCGGTGATGGGTCTGGTGGTTGAACAGGGTGATCAGGATGACGTCGAGGGGCGTTTCGGCCGGCGTGCCGTCCATGAACTCGTAGGAAACCACCCGGTCGACGCTGTCCTGCGTCAGCCCGTCGCACAGCCGGATCAGGCGCGCGTCCTCGGCTTCGCGCGCGCGGCGCAACTCGGCCAGATCGTCATGCAGAATCTGATCCAGGCTTTTTACGCCGGATTCGACGCCCTCGACCCGGCTGATCCAGCCCCTGTCGACCACCAGAAGATGGTTCAGGGTGGCGAGGATCGAACCGAAGAAGGCGCCCCGGTCCTCGCGCAGCGCGTCGTCCGACAGGGCCGCGCAGGACTCGTAGATCTTGCCGTTGGCCCAGGCGTTGAAGCCTGCCAGCTTGCGAAACATCTCCACCGTGTTCATCGCTTTCCCTTCCCTATTCCTGCGCCCCGCCCTCGATGGGGCGCGGTCTCTTGCGCGAAGGATGGGTGGATGGCGAAGGGCGGTCAACCGCGGGACGGGGCGGGTGCCCGCGCCCCCGTCCGCGTCAGGACCAGCACGTTGCCGGCCAGGATCAGCGCCACCCCGGCGAAGGCGGCGGGCGACCAGCGAAAGCCCTCGACCAGGGTCGAGATGCCCAAGGCGATCACTGGGAAGAGGACCATGGCATAGGCCGCCCGCCCCGCGCCGATCCGGCCCAAAAGGGTGAGGTAGCACCAGAAGGCGATCACCGAACCGGGCACGGCGAGATAGAGCAGCGAGCCGATATAGGCGATCGAAGTATCGAACAGGAACGGGTCCCCGTTGAGCAGGGCGAAAAGGGCGGTGAAGGCGGCGCCGTAGCTCATCCCCAGGGCGTTGGTCTCCATCACCCCGAGGCCGGCGCGCTGGTTGCGCGCGCTGATCAGGTTGCCGGCCGAGACGAAGGCGGTGGCGAACAGGCTGAGACCCAGGCCGATGACGCCGTCGGAGGACAGGTCGAAGCCGCGCAGTTCGGGCCAGAAGAGCAGCGCCATCCCGGTCAGACCGATGCCCGCCCCGGCCACGACCCGGCGGCGCATGGGGGTGCCGAAGATCAACGCCGCGCCGAACATGTTCATGACCACGATGGTCGAAAAGACGACGGCGAGCAGGCCGCTCGTGAGATAGCTCGCCGCGATATAGAAGACGACGTAGTTGACGCAGAACAGGCAAAGGCCCTGCAAGGCGACGAAGATCTGATCGCGCCAGCCGAAGGCCAGGCGCCGGCCGCGCGCCAGGCACCAGGCCAGCAGCAGGCCGCCGGCGATGGCGAAGCGATAAGCGACGGAGACGGTCTCGGGCACCGTGCCGACCTGCAGGGCGATGCCGTACCAGGTCGTGCCCCAGATGAGCACGGTGACGGCGTAGAGCAGCGGGCCTGGCATGGCGGCGGACTCGTCGGACAGGGAACGAAAGAAAACGGCCCGCCACCTTAGATAGTCCGGTGGCGGGCCGAAAGCGGGCGGCCCAGGGAGACGACGGAGGGAGACGGCGGGACTTGGCCGCCCGCGGGGATCGTCCGAGGTCGCGCCCTCCTAGGCCGGATCAATGGCGCCAGAAGGGCTTGTTGATCTCGACCGCGATATCGGACCGGCTGAGGCCGATATCGTGCAGGGTGCGGGCATCCAGGTTGGCCAGTTCGGCCCGCTGGCGGCTGCGCTCGGCCCAGGTCTCGAACCGCGCGAGTACCGCCTTCGCCGCCCGCCCGACCGTGCGGGCCGCCTCGATGCCGGGATTGCCGTGTGCGTGATCCAGGTGCAGGAAGGTCATCGTTCATCTCCTTAGCGATATTAGGGATAATTCCCTCGAACTCGGACCGAACCGGCCCGCTTCGTTACTGGGATACTTACGGTGGATTATGAGGTTTGACGAATGATAAGATTTCAGTGTATTCATGAGAAATTCTTATCAATACCTGTCCTTATCATTCGCATGAGGAATTCTCATGGCTCGCAAACTGCCGCCCCTGAACGCGCTGCGGGCCTTCGAGGCCGCGGCCCGGCATCTCAGCTTCACCAAGGCGGCCCAGGAGCTTCACGTCACCCAGGCCGCGATCAGCCATCAGGTGAAGGCGCTGGAGGAGCGGCTGAGCGTGCAGATGTTTCGCCGCATGAACCGGGCGCTGCTGCTGACCGACGAGGGCCAGGCCTATCTGCCGGCGGTGCGCGAGGCCTTCGACATCATCGATGCGGCGACCGCCCGGCTGTTGGAGCGGGATCGCGCCGGCACCCTGGTCGTCTCCTGCATGCCGTCCTTCGCCGCCGCCTGGCTGGTGCGCCGGCTGGGCCGCTTCCGGGCCAAGCATCCCGAACTGGACGTGCGCATCGACCCGACTGTCGCCCTGGTCGATTTCATGCGCGAGGATGTCGATATCGCCGTGCGCTACGGTCGCGGCGACTGGTCCGGCGCGGTCTCCGAGCGTTTCATGACCGAGGACATCGTGCCCATGTGCAGCCCCGATCTGCTGGCCGGCACCCATCCCCTGCGCGAACCCACGGATCTGCGCCACCACACCCTGCTGCACGATGACGGCCATGCCGATTGGCGGCGCTGGCTCTTGGCCATGGAGGTCGAGGGCATCGACGCCTCGCGCGGCCTGACCTTCACGGATTCGAGCCTGGTCGTCCAAGCCGCCGTGCAAGGCCAGGGCGTCGCCCTCGGGCGCACCGCGATGGCCACCGACGAGCTGGCCAGCGGCCGCCTGGTGCGGCCCTTCGACTATGTCCTGCCGGTCGAATACGCCTATTACATCGTCTATCCTGAAGCCTATGGCGAGCGGCTCAAGGTCGCCGCCTTCCGCGACTGGCTGAAGGAGGAGGCGGTCCGGGAAGGCGGCACCCTCTAGGCGCGGCGGACGGCGAGGCGTGGCGGAAGGGTATCCATTCATGCATCTGCGGGGGTTCCTGGCGGGGCTTTGCGTCCTGGCCTTCTCCGCCGCCGCATCGGCGCAGGGGACGGAGGAGTGGCCGAAGCTGGACGTCCGGGGCCTGGCCCGCGCCGCGGGCCTGTCGACGGTCGAGGCGGTGATCGCCGAGGATCCGGTCTATGGCGGAGAAAAGCGCTATCGCGGCCTGCCGCTCGAGGACATGCTGGCGGCCATCCCGAAGGTCGAAGACCTGGCGCGGCGCGGCGCGCTCGTCACCTTCCACGCGGCCGACGGCTATCTCGCGACGATGGATCTGGCCCGTGCGCTGCGCTCCGGCGGCGTCCTGGCAACCAACGATCTCGACGCCCTGCCGGGCCGCACCTGGGTTCCGATCGAGCAGGGCGGCCGGACCGTTTCCCCCGCGCCGCTCTATCTCGTCTGGCCCGCCGCCGAAAGCGACGATCCGCGCTACGTCTGGCCCTATCAGATCCAGACCATCGAGGTGAAACCCTTCGCCGCCCAATACGGCGCGGCGGTGCCCGATTTCGAGGCCGATGCGGGGAATGAGGCGGGGCACGAAGCGGTGCGCCGCGGCTTCGAGCATATGCGCGTGCGCTGTCTGACCTGCCATTCCGTCAACCTGGTCGGCGGCGATCTGGGGCCGGAACTCAACGTCCCCATGAACGTAACGGAATACTGGAAGCCCGAAATGCTGCCGCGCTATGTACGCGACGCGCCGAGCTTCCATGCCCGCTCCAAGATGCCGTCCTTCCGCGCAACCCTGTCCGAAGCGGAGATCGACGATATCCTCGCCTATCTCCGCTTCATGACCGACCGCAAGGTGTGCGGGACGGTCGCACCCTGCGAATGACCCAGGCCGCCTAGGCCGCCTGGCGGCAGACCGCACCCATCGCGTGGACATGGCGGTGATCGGTGCCGCAGCAGCCGCCCAGCACGTTGATCTGGGGTTGGCGGCGCAGGAGCGCACGATAGTCCTCGCCCAGCTCGATGGGATCGCCGTCGTCCAGTTCCGTCGCCTCGTCCAGCTCGGCATGGCTCATCCGCGAGGCATTGGCGCGCAAACCGCGGATGCGTTCGACCCAGGCCTCGTCCGTATCGAGGACATGGGCGAAATGGCTAGGATGGGCGCAGTTGACCATGAAATAGGCCACCGAGCCGCCCGTCGCCTCATCCACCGCCACGATGGCCTCGCCCAGGCCCTGGCCCGTCGGCAGGCGCCCGTCGGTTTCGACGGTGAAGGACAGGACGAGCGGCATGGCTGCATCGCGGGCGGCCAGGGCGATGCCCGTCGCCTCCTCGAGATTGGTCATGGTGATGGCGTTGATCATGTCGGCGCCCGCCTCGGCGAAAGCGCCGGCCTGGAGGGCGTGATAGGCGCGCGCTTCCTCCACCGTCATTACCAGGCTCGGATCGTAGCCGTCGCCACGCGGGCCGATATTGCCGCTGACGACGATAGGCGTCTCGGCCGATTCGTGCGCCGCGCGCAGGGCCATCAGCATGGCGATCGCCTCCTTGTTGAGCGCGGCCAGTCGGTCGCGCCCGTAACCCAGCTTCTCGCCCCAATCCGCGTTGGCCCGCCAGGTCGGACTGTCGAGGATGTAGCCGATGCCGACCGCCTTTGCGATGGCGAGGTAGCGCTCGAAATAAGCTTCGAGCACGGCCCGTCCCTTCGGATCGTCGAGCAGGGTGAAGGCCGCGAAATAGGGCAGATCGATGCCCTCATGGAAGATCATCGTGGTCTCCAACCCGCCGTCCATCAGGAACGGCGCGCCGCGCGCCTGGGGCAACGCGTTTCGGTACTTGGTCATGGTCTCGCTCCTCAGTCTTTCGCACCGCCGTGCCAGCGGCGAACTGGCGCGGAGAATGACGACGCATCCCACCACCAACTAGGCCACTCGCGGTCCACATCACCGAACTTCACAATTCTACTTTTTAAAACAGTTGTTTATGCAACATCAAAAGGATGCGCCCGCGCCTCTTCGAAGCGACGAGGCGGTGCGAACTGTACCCGTGGTATAGTGCCGACCG
>JABIRQ010000325.1 GCA_018699755.1 Rhodospirillaceae bacterium
CGTCCCCGGATTTCGATGCCCAGCCATTCGCAGAGATGGTCGAGGCCGTAACCGGACAGGGTCGGGGCAACGGCTTTCGCCAGCGGGCGGATGTCGAGCGTGCTCGGCACGGACCAGTCGATCGCCGCGTGTTCGGCCTCCGCCCGCAGGATTTCCATGTCGAAGGCGATCGAATGGCCGATGACGACCGCATTGCCGATGAACCCGGCCAGGCGCGGCAAGGCTGCCGCCGCGTCCGGCGCGCCCGCGACCGTGGCATCGGTGATGCCGTGGATTTTCGTGGAACTCTCGGGTATCGGGACACCGGGATCGACCAGGCTTTCGAACCCGTCTTCGAATCCGATCGATTCGCCCAGGATGCGCAAGGCGCCGATCTGAATCAGTCGTGCCTTGGACGCGTCGAGACCGGTCGTTTCGGTGTCGAGCACGACACCCTCGAGAGCCATCAAGGGTGTCGAAGGGGCCGTCTGCGCCATGGCGATGCGCTCCCCGGTGGTCGCCGCCGGCTAGCATAGCACTGCTCGCGGCGCGTCGGGTCTAGCAGGCTGTTGAAAAAGAGCGTCGTGCCAATCACCCTTCGAGACGACCACTGCGCGGTCTCCTCTGGATGAGGAGAAACTAGGCTTTAACCTCACCTTGAGGAGGCTCCCCTTCGAGACGCGCGCTTGCGCGCGCCTCAGGACAAGGGGCCGTCTCGAAGGGTCTGTTTGCCTTCTTCAACTCCCTGCTAGGGGGCGTTCTTGGCGGGGGCGCCGGCCTTGAAGGCGGTGGTCGCGTTCTTGGCGGCCCAGGTCATCAGGCGGATATCGTTGAGGATGGTGATGAACTGGTAGCCCGCCTCGACCATCTCGAGGCCGTAGGCGACGGAGCCGGTATGGATGCCGGCGGGAATGCCGTGCTTCTTGGCGGCCTCGGCGATCTTGTGGATCGCGTCAAGGACCACCGGCGTCTTAGGGTCGAAGCCCGCGCTGTGACCGTAGCTGACCGACAGGTCGGACGGGCCGACATAGATCGAATCGAGGCCCGGCGTGGTCAGGATTTCGTCCAGCCGTTCGACCGCCTGCTTGGTTTCGATCATCGCCATGGTCAGGACGGACTCGTTGGCGGTCGGGATATAATCGCCGCCATGGACCAGGGCGGCGCGCACCGGGCCGACGCTGCGATAGCCGTCCGGCGCATAGCGGCAGGCGCCGACGAAGCGTTCGCATTCCTCGCGGCTGTTGATCATCGGGCAGATGATGCCCATGGCGCCCATGTCCAGCGCCTTCATGATCGGGGCGGGGTCGTTCCAGTTGACGCGCAGGATTGGCGTGACATCGGTGGTGGACAGGGCCTGCAGCATCGGCAGCGCCGCGTCCAACTCGACCAGGCCGTGCTGGCAGTCGATGGTGATGCTGTCCCAGCCCTGATGGGCCATGAACTCGGCCGGCACCCCGTCGGGAATGCCCAACCAGCCGTTGCAGACCGTACCGCCTTCGGCCCATATCTCCTTCACCCGATTCGCCACCATCGCGTCTCTCCTCTTCATTTACTCGCCAAGCCACCCGGACGGGCGCACAGCATTCCTTTCGCGCCGCGAAGGCGCAACCCCGCGCCGGGCGATCCGGCGCAATACCGTCAGGCGGCGGCTTCGGCCGCGTCGAGCCGGTCGAAGGTGCTGCCGAAGCCCTTCACCCGAATGCCGCCGCCGGCCAGGCGCATGGCGTCCCACAAGGTGACCTGGTTGGCGGTCAGCACGGGCAGGCCCGCGGCCGCCTCCAACTCCTCGGCGAGATGCAGGGTCGGCATCGCCGTGTCGGGGACCAGCACGGCCTCGGCCCCCTCGACGGCCGCCGCCCTGGCCCCGGCGATCACCTTCTCGCGTGGCATGACCGAGGCGGCCCAGCCGCTCTGCGCGTCGAGCCATTGAAGATGGACGACCTTGATGCCGTGCTCGGCCAGGAAGGCGGCGAAGGCACGGGAGGCCGGCTCGGGATAGGTCGCGAGGACCGAGACGCGTTTCAGGCCCAAGCGCTTCAACGCGCGGGCGAAGGCGAGCGAGGTGCTGCCCGCGGGCGCGCCGGTCTCCTTCTCGATGGCCGCGACCTGGGCCAGGGCGTGGTCGCGGCCCAGTACGAAACTGCCGCTGGTGCAGGCCCAGTAGATCGTGTCGGGCTTCAGGCAGATGAGGCGCCGCGCCGCTTCGAGCAGCCAGTCGACCCGCGCGGTTTGTTTCAGATGCTCGACCTCGTGGTCGTCGTCCTCGCCGCCGCCCACCCGGGTCGGCGCCAGGAAAATCTTGACCCGGTCGTCCAGGGCTTCGGCGAACTGGTAGTATTCCTGCTCGGCGCCGCCGCCGGGCCAGAGCAAACCGAGTCGCAGCGCGGTCTTCGCCGCCGTTTTCGCCATCGTCCATTCCCCCCCAAGTCGTCGGGCCGTTCGCCGTCATCTATACCGCGCCCGTCGTCGCGCGGGTAGCGTCCGGATGGCGGGATGATTAGGCTTGCCCTGCGAAGGAGGGGGGACGGCGTGCGCCAGGGTGCATCGACGACAGATCGCCGCGGGGCGGTTCGGTCATGACCCGGGCCGGGACCATGGCCGGCCTGGCCAACCGCTGGGGTTTTCACGCGGTGCTGCTGGCGCTCGGCGCGCTGATGCTGGCCAATCTCAACTGGCCCCTCGTCCAGTCCTTCGAGTTCGTGTTCATCTGGGAATACCGGATCGCCCTGCTCAAGGGTTTCGGCATCACCCTGCTGCTGACCGTCGAAGCGGGCGTGGTGGGGGTGGTCTTCGGCACCCTCTTTGCGATCGGCAGCCAATCGGCCTACAGCCCGCTGCGCTGGCTGGTCGGGGCCTATGTCGAGGTGTTCCGCAACACCCCGCTGCTGGTCCAGCTTTTGTGGATCCATTTCGCCCTGCCGCTGGTCACCGGGATTAACACCACGGCCCTGGTCAGCGGCATCATCGGCATCGGCCTGCAGGCCGCCGCCTATTACACCGAGATCATGCGCGCCGGCATCCAGGCCGTGCCGCGGGGCCAGGTCGAGGCGGCCCATGCCCTGGGCCTGCCGGCCTGGACCCGCTGGACCCGGGTCGTCCTGCCGCCCGCGATCCGCACCGTGATTCCGGCCCTGCTCAACCAGAACATCAGCTTCTTCAAGGCGACGGCGATCGTCGGCCTGGGCCTGCTGGTCGGCGACTTCTTCACCGCGGCGTTGCGCGTGTCGAACGACACCTTCCACTTCCTCGAGCCGCTGACCTTCGCAGCCGCGGTCTATCTGGTGTTGGGCTGGCAGGCCGGCCGCTGGACCCTGCGCCTGGAACGGCGCCTGAGCCGCGGGGAGCGCTAGGCCGTGAGCTTCGATTACAACATGATCCTGCGCTACTACCCCGAACTCCTGGGCGGGGCCTGGGTCGCGGTCTGGATCACGGCGCTCAGTCTCGCCTGCGCCAGCATGATCGGGGCGGTGGTCTGCATCGGAAAGCTCCAGAAACATGGCGCGGCCAACCGCTTGGCCACGGCCTATATCGACCTGTTCCGCTCGATCCCGGAGATCGTGCTGATCATCTGGGTCTTCTACTGCCTGCCCCTGCTCTTCGATATCGGCATCGGACGATACAGCTCTGCGATCATCGCCCTGTCGGCCTATGGCGGCGCCTATATGGCCGAGATTTTCCGGGCCGGCGTGCAGGCCGTGCCGCGGGGCCAGGTCGAGGCGGCCAACGCCCTCGGCATTCCGGTCTTTCATATCGCGCGGCGGGTCGTCGTGCCGCCGGCGATCCGGCGGATGATGCCGGCCCTGGTGAACTTCCTGACCGAGCTGCTGAAGGCGACCAGCCTGCTCGCCCTGATCGGGGTATCGGAGTTGACCTACGTCGCGTCGACCCTGGGGTCCAAGACCTTCGCCTATATGGAGTTCTACACGGCGATCGCCGTGCTCTATTTCATGATCATCTTCCCCTTGAGCGTCTATGCGCGTCGGGCCGAGCGGCGACGCCTGCGGCGGACCGGGAACTAGAGGTGCGAGAATGAGCGAGACGGCGAACGGGACGAACGGGGGCGATCCGATCATCCGCTGTCGCGGGGTGGTCAAGCGGTTCGACGATTTCACCGCCCTCGACGCGGTCTCGACCGAGGTGCGCACCGGCGAGGTGGTTTGCATCGTCGGCCCCTCGGGCGGTGGCAAGTCGACCTTCCTGCGGATGATCAACGGGTTGGAAGGGATCGACGGCGGTGAAATCGTCGTCGACGGCATCCATCTGCCCGGCAGCAAGAAGGACATCCAGCGTGTCCGGCGCGAGGTCGGCATGGTGTTCCAGAGCTTCAACCTCTTCATGCATATGAGCGTGCGCGAGAACCTGATCCTCGCCCCCATGACGGCGCGCAAGATCGGCCGCGCGGCCGCGGACGAACGGGCCGAGCGCCTGCTCGAGCGGGTCGGGATCGGCGATCAGATCGACAAATATCCGAGCCAGCTTTCCGGCGGCCAGCAGCAGAGGGTCGCGATCGCCCGCGCCCTGGCGATGGAACCCAAGGTCATGCTGTTCGACGAGCCGACCAGCGCCCTCGATCCCGAGATGATCAAGGAGGTGCTGGACGTGATGGTCGAACTGGCGGAATCGGGCATGACCATGCTCTGCGTGACCCATGAGATGAGCTTCGCGCGGGAGGCCGCGGGCCGCGTTCTGTTCATGGCAGACGGGCAGATCCTGGTCGACGCGCCGCCCGCGCGCTTCTTCTCCGAAGCCGAGGACGAGCGCCAGGCGAGTTTCCTCAGCAAGATTCTCTGATCGATCGCCTGGTGACAGGCGCGGTCGATTTGCTAAGCTGGCGATACGCACGCGACGGAATCGCGGCGGCTGCAATCCTTGGGAGGGAGCAAATGAAACTCAGACATATTCTGTCCGCCGTTTTGGCGGCGACGATCGGCCTGTCGGCGGGGACCGCCTTGGCCGACGATCACGAAGGCGACAGCCTGATTCAGGAGATCACGGAGCGCGGCGTTCTGCGCGCCTGTCACGCCGAGGCCCTGCCTTGGGGCATCAAGGATCCGAAAACCGGCGAATGGGTCGGCTCTGACGTCGAGGCCGCGAACCATCTGGCCGAGACGATGGGCGTGAAGGCCGAGCATGTCGACACGGCCTGGGCGACCTTGATCCCGAGCCTCGAGACCGGCAAGTGCGATATCGTGATGGCGCCCATGTTCGCGACCCCCGAGCGTGCGATGAAGGTCCTGTTTGCCGACCCGGCGGGATTCGAGAGCATGTCCATCGCCGTGAGCGCGGATTCGGGCATCACCTCCTATGCCGACCTGGATGTCGACGGCAAATCCGTCGCGGTGATCTCGGGCACGGCGGACGAGTCCTTCTCGAACCGCTATTTCAAGAAGGCCGAGGTGAAGCCATCGGTGACCGACAAGCTGGCGACCGTCTTCCTCGAAGTGGCGAGCAAGCGCGCCGACGCGGTCCTGACGGACACCTCGACCCTGCATCGCATGGTCAAGGAGAACGCGCCCATGAAGCTGATGGTGCTGGGCGGCGATCCGCTCAACCCCCAGGGTTACTCCTACGCCGTTCGGCCGGGCGAGTATCACTTCATCAACTTCGTCAACATCTGGCAGAAGTTCATCGCGCGCGAGGGCCTCAAGGAGATGTGGCACAACAAGTTCACGCAGGAATAGGCCCGGGCATCGATCTGGGCGAAAGCTCGGAGGGGGAGGGGCTGGACGATTGTCCGGCCCTTCTTTCATCCGGGCTTCATTCGGGGTTATTTCGTAAGAGCGGAGGAGGAATGCGGCGTTGCGGCTGACCGACGAACGGGAACTGCGATTCGTGCTGTACGAGCTTCTGGATGCGGAGGCTCTCTGCGCCCGTCCGCGGTTCGCCGAACATGGGCGCGAGACCTTCGATGCGGCGCTGGAAACGGCGCGCCAGATCGCCGGCGACCTCTTCGCGCCCTGCAACCGCGCGGCGGACGAGGACGAGCCGCGGATCGAGAACGGCCGGGTCGTGACCCTGCCGGACTATCAGGCTGCCCTCGACGCCTTTTTCGAGGCCGGCTTCGGCGCGGCCCATGTCGATGCCGGGCTGGGTGGCATGCAGATGCCCTGGACGGTCGCCCAGGCCTGTTTCTCGCAATTCCTGATGGCGAACGTCGCGGCCGCGTCCTACCCCATGCTGACCATCGGTGCGGCCAACATGCTTGCCGCCTTCGGCACGGAAGCGCAGAAAACCACGCATCTTGAAGCGATGTATGCGGGCCGAACCTACGGCACCATGGCCCTTACCGAGCCCCAGGCGGGGTCGTCCCTCGCCGATATCCGCACCAAGGCCGAACCGACGGGCGAGGGCGATTACCGGATCGCGGGCACCAAGATCTTCATCTCGGGCGGCGAGCACGAGTTGAGCGAAAACATCGTCCATATGGTGTTGGCCCGCCTGCTCGACGCGCCGCCGGGGGTGAAGGGCATCTCCATGTTCCTCGTCCCGCGTTACCGCCCGGATGGCGAAGGGTGGCCGACCGTCGACAACGATGTGCGCCTGGGCGGGCTGATCCACAAGATGGGCTGGCGCGGCACGGTCTCGACCATGCTGAACTTCGGCGAAGGCGGCGACTGTCGTGGCACCCTGGTGGGTGAGGCGAATCGTGGCCTGGGCCATATGTTCCATATGATGAACGAGGCGCGGATCGGCGTGGCCATGTGCGCCACCATGCTGGGCGCGGCGGGCTATAACGCCTCCCTCGATTATGCCTTGGAACGACCCCAGGGCCGGCCCGCCGGGGCCAAGGACCCGGCCTCGGCCCCCGTGCCGATCATCGCCCATGCCGATGTCCGGCGCATGCTGTTGGCGCAGAAAAGCTATGTCGAGGGCGCCTTCGCCCTGGGCCTGACCTGCGCCCGGCTGGTCGACGAGCAGGCGACGGCGGAGGACGAGGCGGCGCGGAGGGAAGCCCATCTGCTGCTCGAAATCCTGACCCCGGTGATGAAAGCCTGGTCCAGCGACTGGTGTTTGGAGGCCAACCGCCTGGCGATTCAGATCCATGGCGGCTACGGCTATACCCGCGAATATCCGGTCGAGCAGCATTACCGCGACAACCGCCTGAATCCGATCCACGAGGGCACGAACGGCATCCAGGCGATCGACCTGCTGGGCCGCAAGGCGGTGATGCAGGACGGCGCAGCCCTCGCCCTCCTGCGCCGGGAGATCATGGCGACCGTCGAGGCCGGCCGGGAGTCGTCGGGCCAGGCGGGGCATGCCGAAGCCTTGGCCGAAGCGCTGGACCGGCTCGACCGGGTCACGGCGACCCTGGCCGCCCATATGGCCGAGGATGCCGAGGCCGGGCTGGCCAATGCCAGCGTCTATCTCGCCATGGCCGGGCATACGGTGATCGCCTGGATCTGGTTGCGCCAGGCCCTGGCGGCCGAACGCGGCCTGGCTGCCGGGCAGGGCGGCGAGGCGCGGGACTTCTACGAGGGTAAGCTGGCGGCCTGCCGCTATTTCTTCCGCTGGGAATTGCCGACGACCGCCACCCAGGCGGCCCTGCTCGAATCTCGCGACGACACCTGCCTTGCCGTGCGGCCGGAGCAGCTTTAGGCCAATGTATCCCGAGCTGCGCAGGGGCGACGGGGGCGAGGCGGTCCGCCGCCTGCAGGATTTGTTGAACAAGACGGGCGCGATGCTGGCCGCCGACGGCACGTTCGGCCCAGGGACCGCGCGGGCGGTGAAGGAGGCGTGCGCGGAGGCCGGCTTGCCACCGGCGGACCGTGCCGACGAGGCGCTGTGGCGCTGGCTCGAAGCGGCACCCGAGCCGTCGTCGGATATTCCGGCCGAGGCCGTGGCCTTCATCGTCCGCCACGAGGTTTCGAGCCGGGTCCATTACGAACGCCATCTCCAGGCGCCGACCGATCCGGGGGCGGAAAGCGGCGTGACCATCGGCATCGGCTACGACCTGCGGTTTTCCGATGCGGCGCGGTTTCAGGAGGATTGGGGGGCGGAATTGCCGGGGCCGGTCATGGCGCGGCTGCGGCCCTGGCTCGGCCGCAAGGCGGATGCTCGGGCGATTGCTGGGCTCCGCGATCTGCGCGTGCCCTTCGGTGCAGCCTGGCGGGTGTTCTGCCGCGCCGCCCTGCCCCGCGGCGTCGCGGACACGCGCAAGGCCTATCCCAGCCTGGATTCCCTGCCGCCCCTGTGCCGGGGGGCCCTCGTCTCCCTGGTCTACAATCGGGGCGGCCGGTTGACCGACCGGCCCGGCCGCGATTCCCGCCGGGAGATGGGCGAGATTCGCCGCTTGCTCGATACCGGCGGACCCGAAGACCTGGCCGTCGTGCCAGCCTGTTTCGAGGCGATGAAGCGTCTTTGGCCGACCCTCGCCGGGTTGCGGGCACGGCGAGACGAGGAAGCCGCGATGTTCCGGCGGGGATTGGAGAGCGGGGAAAAAGGGAAATGGCGTGCCGATCACCCTTCGAGACGACCGCTGCGCGGTCTCCTCAGGATGAGGAGATGCTTTAATTGAGCCTCACCCTGAGGAGCCGCCGCGAGGCGGCGTCTCGAAGGGTCTGTTTGCCTCCGGCAACCCTCCGCCCGTCAATCCTGGACGAACAGCTTGGCCTCCAGATCGAGCAGGGGGTCGAGGCCGGTTTCGGTCACCACCACGGGCATGGAACAGCAGACGCAGCCCAGGCCCTCGCGGTAGAGGGCGGGGACGAGGTGGAAGCACATGCCCGGCTCGACGATGCGTTCGTCGCCGGGCCGCAGGGCCATCAGGCGGTCCTCGCCCCAGGTCGGGCCGAAGGACAGGCCGATGCCGTAGGCCGCGCGAACGACGAATTCCGCGCCGCAGCCCGCCTCTTCGATGGCCTCGCGCATGATCCCATCGGCCCGGTCGCTGGTCATGCCCGGCTCGATCTGCGAAAGAGCCGCTTCCAAACCCTTTTCCGAGGCCGCGTGGAAGCGGGCCAGGTCGGCCGAGGGCGGGCCGATGACCGAGACCCGGAAGCAGGGCACATGGTAGCGGTCGACGGTCGCGGCCATTTCCGTGTTGACCAGGGCGCCGCGCGGGATCGGATCGCCGGTCCAGGTGCTGTGGGCGCGGAAGCTGCGCGGGCCGAAGGTGACGAAGGGGCCCTGGGGCATCGGCTCGCCGCCTTCGCGGATCGCGGTCGCGGTCATGACCGCGCCGATCTCCCGGTCCGTCACCCCCTCGCCCAGAAGATCGATCCCGGCGCGCAGGCTGGTCGCCGTGATCGCGCCGACCGCGCGCAGGACCGCGATTTCGGGCGCGCTCTTGATCGTGCGGATGCGCTCGATCAGGCCCGAAGCGTCGAGGAAGGCCGCGTCCGGCAAGCCGGATTCGAACCGCGCCTGCATGGCGGCGGTGAAGAACCAGCCTTCGCGGTCGATGCCGATCCGGGCGCGGGAAAAGCTTCGCGCCGCCAGGGTCTCGGCCAGGACGGCCGGCGGGTCGGTGCCGTCGGCCACGCCCACCGCCTGCTTCACCCAGGAGGTTTCGGCCAGGGCGCGGGTGTTGCTCAACTCCGTCTTGCGCAGCACCCAGAAGGCTTCGCCCTCGAGCGGCAGGACCAGAGCGGTGAAGACATGGGCGGTGCCGGTGCGAAAGCCGGAGAGGTACCAGACATTCTCGGGCGCGGTGGCGAGCAGGACTTCGACGCCCGCGCCGGCCATGGCGTCGCGGACGGCCGCGACCCGCCGCTGGTATTCCGCCGCTTCGAAGGGCAGGCGCACTGAATTCGCATTCATGGCATTCCTCCATCCGGATGAATCGTCCTATGCTGCCCGCCGCAACCGCGTCGCGCCAGGCGGCCGCGAAGGAGGGGGAGACAAGCATCATGGCATTGCATTTCACGCGCGAGGAATTCGCGGCCCGGCAGAAGGCGGCCTGCGCCGCGATGGCGAAAGAGGGGTTCGACGGGCTGCTGATCTTCCGCCAGGAGTCCATGTATTACCTGACCGGCTACGACACCTCCGGCTTTTCGATGTTCCAGGGCATGTATCTGGCCGCCGACGGGCAAATCGCGCTCTGCACCCGTTCCGCCGATCGGATCCAGTCGCGCATGACCAGCGTGCTCGACGACATCCGCATCTGGGTCGACAAGGACGGCGCCAACCCGGCGTTCGACGTGCGCCAGATGGTCGAGGACCTGGGCGGCAAGGGCAAGCGGATCGGCGTCGAGTACCACGCCTACGGCCTGACGGCCCAGCGCGGCAAGATGGTCGATGCGGCCTTCGAGGGCTGGGCCGATCTGGTCGACGGCTCCGACGTCGTGCGCCTGTTGCGCTTGGTGAAAAGCCCGGCGGAGCTCGACTTCATGCGCAAGGCGGGCAAGCTCTGCGACGACGCCTGGCACGTCGCCAACACCATGACCAAGCCGGGCGAGTTCCTGGGCAATGTCTATGGCGAGATGCTGAACGTCATCATGCGCGGCGACGGCGACCCGACGGCCAGCCGCTGGCCCATGGGCGCGGGCGAGAACGCGAACATGGTGCGCTACCACACCGGCAAGGAGACGGTGGGACCGCAGGACCAGGTGACCCATGAATTCGCCGCCTCCTACCGCCACTACCACGCGGCGGCGATGAGCACGGTGATCACCGGCAAGGTCGGTGACGATCACCGCCGCATGTTCGACAGCTGCCTTGCCTCCCTCACCGCCTGCGAGGAAACCCTGCGGCCCGGCAACACCGTGGGCGAGGTCTTCGACGCCCATGCCCGGGTCATGACCGAGCACGGCTTCGCCCATGCCTATCTCCACGCCTGCGGCTACACCATGGGCGCGACCTATCCGCCGAGCTGGATGGACTGGCCGATGTTCTGGACCGGCAATCCCCAGGTTCTGGCGCCGGGCATGGTCTTCTTCATGCACATGATCATGCTCGATCAGAAGACCGGGCTGGCCATGCATCTCGGCGAGACCGCGATCGTGACCGAGGGCGCCTGCGAGCCGGTCAACCATGCCCCCCGCGAACTGGTCGTGAACTAGGGCGGACTGCCATGACCCTGCATTTCACGCGCGAGGAGTTCGCGGCGCGCAAGGCGGCGGCCCTGCGCGCCATGGAAGAGGCCGGGCTGGACGGGTTGGTGATGTTCCGGCCCGACAGCCTCTACTGGCTGACGGGCTACGATTCCGACGGCTATGTCATGTTCCAATGCGGCTATCTGGGGGCCGACGGGCGGCTCGTCCTGTTGATCCGTTCGGCCGACCGGGTCCAGGCGCGCCTGACCTCGGTGGTCGATGATGTGCGCGAATGGGTCGACCGGGAGGGGGCGAATCCGGGGGACGACCTGCGCGACCTGCTCGACGGCATGGGCTGCCGGGGCAAGCGGGTCGGGATCGAGTATCACGCCTATGGGCTGACGGCCCAGCGCGGCAAGATGGTCGATGCGGCGCTCGACGGCTTCTGTGACCCGGACGACGCCTCCGACCTGATTCGCCTGCTGCGTCTGGTGAAAAGCCCGGCGGAGCTGGATTACGTGCGCAAGGCCGGTGCCCTGTGCGACGCAGCGCGCGACGTCGCCAACCGCATGTGCGCGGCGGGCGAATCGGTCGGCGCGGTCTATGGCGAGATGCAGAAGGTTATCCTGGCCGGCGACGGCGATCCCTCCGCCGCCCGCTGGCCCATGGGCGCGGGGGAGGAGGCGATGCTCGTCCGCTACCACACCGGGCTCGGCACCATCGCGGCGCGGGACCAGGTGATGCTGGAATTCGCCGGCACCCACCGCCTCTATCACGCCGCCATGCAATACGTGGTCGTGACGGGCGAGGTCGATGCTCGCCACGAACGCATGCTGGCCGCCTGCACGGCGGCGCTCGACGCCTGCGAGGGAATTCTGCGCCCGGGCCGCACGGTGGGCGAGGTGTTCGACATCCACGCCCGGGTCATGACCGAACACGGCTACGGCGACGCCTATCTCCACGCCGCCGGCTATACCCTGGGGGCGACTTATCCGCCGACCTGGATGGACTGGCCGATGATCTATACCGGCAACCCCCAGGTGCTCGCCGCCGGCATGGTCTTCTTCATGCACATGAACCTGCTGGACCGGGAAACCGGCCTGGCGATGAGCGCGGGCGAGACGGCGATCGTGACCGAGGGCGCCTGCGAGCCGGTCAACCATGTGCCGCGCACGCTGGTGGCGAACTAGAGAAGGAGGAGAGCGACCATGGAAACCCCGATTCTGCATTTCACGCGCGAGGAATTCGCGGTCCGACAGAAAGCGGCCTGCGCCGCCATGGCCGAGCAGGGCCTCGACGGCCTGGTCATGTTCCGCCAGGAATCGATGTACTACCTGACCGGCTACGACACCTCCGGCTACACCATGTTCCAGGCGCTCTATCTCGGGGCGGACGGGCGCGTGGTTCTGCTCACCCGCACGGCCGATAAGGACCAGTCCCGGGTGACTTCGATCATCGACGACATCCGCCTGTGGTACGACCGGGACGGCGCCAATCCGGGCGAGGACCTGCGCGACATGCTCGAGTCCCTCGGCGCGCGGGGCAAGCGGATAGGGATCGAATACCATGCCTACGGCCTGACGGCGCAACGCGGCAAGATGGTCGACGCGGCCTTCGACGGGTTCTGCGAGACGGTCGACGCCTCCGACCTCGTGCGACTTCTACGGCTGGTGAAAAGCCCGGCCGAACTGGAATACGCCCGCGAAGCCGGCCGGCTCTGCGATCGTGTTATCGCGGTCAGCATCGAGGAGACCAAGCCCGGCGTGAACTGCAAGACCGTCTACGGCCGCATGATTGCGGCCCTGATGGAGGGCGGTGGCGATCCGGCGGCCAGCCGGTGGCCCATCGGTGCGGGCGAGGCCAAGTTCTTCGGCCGCTACTTCACCGGCGAGAACGTCATCGCGGAACAGGACAACGTGGTGTTCGAGCCGGGCGCGGCCTATCGCCACTATCACGCCGCCTCGATGTACAACATCGTCCTCGGCAAGGTCGATCCGCGCCTGGTCGACATGAACAAGGCGTGTTCCGACGCTATCGACGCCTGCCATGAGGTCATGCGCCCCGGCCATACGGTGGGGGAGGTCTACGACGCCCATAAGCGGGCCTTCGAAAAGGCGGGCTACGGCCACGCCACCCTGGCGGCCTGCGGTTACACGATGGGGGCGATGTATCCGCCGACCTGGATGGACTGGCCCATGTTCTGGACCGGCAATCCCCAGGTCATCGCGCCGGGCATGGTCTATTTCCTGCACATGATCCTGTTCGACCGCGACGCCGGCCTGTCCATGTGCATCGGCGAAAGCGCCATCGTCACCGAGGGCGCGCCGGAGCGCATCAACCACGTCCCGCGGGAGGTCATCGCGAAGTAGTCTGTCTCGCTTCGTCATGCCCGGGCGCAGTCCGGGGCATCCAGATAGCCGCTTCCGGATTGCCCGGACTTCGCCGGGCAATGACGACGGGGGTGGAGCGGGCGTCAACGCCAACGCTTGCTTGTCCATCGCTCCACCGAAGATTCATGCGCTTGACTCTGTATCCGTCCTTTCTATAATTTCTGTCACAACAGGAATTATAGAAAGGACAGGCAGATGGAATTGAGCGCGTCGATGGAGCGGTTCGTCCTGCATTGGGGCGAGATGGGCACGCGTTGGGGGGTGAACCGCTCGGTCGCGCAGATCCATGCCCTGCTCTATCTCTCGCCCAACCCCCTGCCGGCGGAGGAGATCGCCGAGATCCTGGGCATCGCCCGCTCCAATGTCAGCACCAGCTTGAAGGAACTGCAAAGCTGGAAGCTGGTGCGGTTGAGCCACGCGCTGGGCGACCGGCGCGACCATTTCACGACCGAGACCGATCTCTGGCAGCTCCTCCTCACCATCGTCGAGGAGCGCAAGCAGCGCGAGATCGACCCCACCCTGGCCGTCCTGCGCCAATGCGTGGACGAGGCCGAGGACGACCCGCACACCCCGAAGGAGGTCAAACGGCGGATGACCCGCATGCTCGACTTCATGGAGACCCTGACCACCTGGTATCGGCAGATGGTTCGCCTACCCAAGGGCACCCTGGTCGCCCTGATGAAGATGGGCGGCAAGGTGGCGAAGCTGGTCTCATGATGTCTCTTTTTTGCCCCATTGTTTCCGTTATTTCTGAATAGAAGAAAATCCAATTGCCTGGGTTTGGAGATCGGAGGGAAGCGGCGATGCCTAGAAAATGGTGGGACGGCCCGGACGGGCGGTCGGGGCGTTGGCGCAATCCGCCGGGCCTGGTGGTCTACTACAACGGCGCCTGCCCGGTCTGCCGGGCGGAGATGACCCGCTACCGCGAGATCGCGGGGACAGAGGGAGGCGGCGGGCCGATCGGCTGGTACGACGTGGCGGCGGCGGGCGCGGCCTGCCTGCCGGACGGGGTGACCGTGCGGGGCGCGAAACGCCGCCTGCATGTCGCGGACGAAACGGGCCGGGTCCATGTCGGGGTCGACGCCTTCGCGGTGCTGTGGGAACGGCTGCCCGGCTTCGCCTTCTACGCCAGACTGTTACGCTTGCCCGGCCTGCACGGGCTTGCGGGATGGGTCTACGACCATCTGGTGTCCGCCCCGCTCTACGCCTGGGCGCGGCACCGGGAGCGGCGGATGCCGATGGCGCCGACCGGCTGACCCGCCGCGCAGGAAAAAGGTGCCGGGCCCTCGCGGCACCGGCGTCTGATTCGCAACCTTCGCGGCGGCGCCTAGTAGTAGTGGCGGGTCGTGTCGTAGGCCTTCTGGTGGGTGCCGCGCTGGAAATAGTCGATCATGGTGATGAAGTCGTAGACCGGCAGGCCCGTCGCCTCCTGCACCGCCTTGGAATAGGGCGGCAGCATGGAGCATTCCATGACGATGGCCCCGAGGTCCGGGTTCTCGCGCTTCATCTCCAGCGCCACCTCGACGGTCTCGCGCTCGATATCCTCGGTCACCAGCTCGTCGCCTTCCTGCATGATCTGCTTGTCGAAGCAGGGCTGCTCCTGCATGCCCTTGATGACCAGCTTGCGGTCGTTGTCGAGGCCGGTCTTGGCGATCATGTGGTTGGACAGGGCGGTCGAATCCGCGGTGATGACGCCAATCGACTTGCTCTTGCCCAGGAAGGACGCGACGAAGGGCACCTGCAGCAGGCTGGAGGCGCAGACCGGGATGTTCACGGCCTTGGCGATCACGTCCTGGTAGTTCAGGAAGAAGCCGCAATCGGAACTGATCGCCTTGACCCCCTGGGCCTCGAGCGCCTGGGCCGCCGCGATGACGGCGGGCTCCAACTCCGGATCGCCGGTGAAGACGCGGGGATAGGTCGCGCCCTCGACCACCTTGAACAGCACCGGATAGTCGTAGGTGTCGGCGTTGCCGACGTCGCCGGGCACGAAGGGGCCCTGGTAGTCGAGCAGCAGGATGCCGGTGCAATAGCCGTAGGCCTCGGCCTGGGGGCGGGTCTTGTAGACGGGCATGATGGTTTCTCCCTGATCTCGGTGCGGGCCTAGTAGCCGCCGGTATAGGCGCGCTGCCGCATGCCGGCGCTGAGATAGTCGATGGCGCTGATGAAGTCGTAGACCGGCAGGCCGACCGCGTCCTGCACCGCCTTGGCGTAGGGCGGCAGCATGGAGCATTC
>JABIRQ010000181.1 GCA_018699755.1 Rhodospirillaceae bacterium
CGCCAGCACGATGCCGCGCCGCGCCCCGAAGCGCCGTTTCGTGCCGCCGTCCTCAGCCCCGGACGCGACCACCACGCCCGCCACGCCGCCGGTCTCCGGGTCCGTCTCCAGCTCGACTGCCCGCGCGTCCAGTTCGATGCGGCAGCCATGGGCCAGGCAGCCTGCCGTCAGCCCGGCGATCAGGGCGGTGCCCTGGCCCCTCCGCCCCGTGATCCAGCGCCACAACAGGCGCGGGCCGAGGGCGAACACCGCCTTGAAGGGGTGGTGATAGGTGCCGGCCAGGGTCATCTCGATATAGGTGAAGATATGAAAGATTGGCGTCGGCCGGATGCGCCGGGCGAAGCGGCCGGCCACGCGCTTTCGCAACGGCTCGATCGACAGATTCCGGCCGCCGGTCTTGCCGCCCGGTTTTTCGGCCAGGGGGTCGACCTCGCCGGTCGGGCGGAAGCGCAGGGGCGTTTCGGCTTCGAGGAATTCGAGCATGCGCGGCGCGGCGGCGACATAGGCTCGCCACAGGGCGTCCTCCTCCTCCGCCCAGCCCTCGGGCGAGGCGGCGCGGAGATAGGCCAGGGCGTCCGCTTCGCTGTCCTCGAGGCCGGCCGCGCGCATATGGTGGTTGGCGGGAACCCATGTGCTCGCCCCGGACATGGCGCTGGTTCCGCCCAGCCAGGGGCTCTTCTCCAACACGACGACGTCGAGGCCGCCGGCCGCCGCGGTCAGGGCCGCCGCCATCGCCGCCGCGCCCGAGCCGACGACCAGCACGTCGGCCCATTCGATATCTTGTGCGATGGCGGTATCTTGTGCGGCGGCTGGACCCATGACCGTTTCACCCTGCATGGCGTTCGGTGAAACGCTCGCGTATTGTTCCGACCCTGTCAATCGATTGAAATAACGGCGTTATCGCCCGCACCCGAAACGGGCCGGAAGGAGTTGAGACATGAGCAAGCGCTTTGCCGACAAGGTCGCCGTGGTCACCGGCGGGGCGACGGGAATCGGCCTGGCGACGGCGCGCGCCTTCGCCGCCGAGGGGGCCAAGGTCGTGCTCTCCTCGCGCACCGCCAAGACCGGCGAGGCGGCGGCGGCCGAGATCGTCGCCGCCGGCCACACCGCGCATTTCATCGCGACCGACGTGTCCGACGCCGCCGCCGTCGAACGTCTGATGGCCGCGACCGAAGAGATGTATGGCGGCATCGACATCCTGTTCGCCAATGCCGGGGTGCCGGCCCGGGGATCGGAGGGCGGGGTCGTTCTGGGCGAGGTGCGGGACGAGGTCTTCGACGAGGCCTTCGCCATCAACGTCCGGGGCATCTGGCTTTGCCTCAAGCATGCCGTGCCCGCCATGCGGCGGCGCGGCGGCGGGGTTATCGTCAACATGTCCTCGACCATGGGCTTGGTCGGCCAAGCCAAGAACGGCGTCTATTCGGCGACCAAGCATGCCGTGATGGGCCTGACCAAGTCCGCCGCCCTGGAATACGGGCCCGAGAATATCCGGGTCAACGCGGTTTGCCCCGGCGCCATCGAGACGGCCTTCGTCGCGCCCTTCAAGGTCGGCTACACGGAAGAGGAATGGAACGCCCGGATCCGCGAGAAATATCCCGCGGCCCACCGCGTCGGCCGCCCGGAAGAGGTCGCCGATGTCGTCCTCTGGCTGGCCTCGGACGAATCCTCCTTCGTCCACGGTGTCGGCGTGCCGATCGACGGCGGCTTCATCGTTCACTAGACGCCCAGTCCGGAGACGCCTAGTCCGGCACGGCTCTCGCGGTCAACCGGCGGGCGTGTCGTTCGGCGCCTTTTTCGAAGACGGCGCCGAGACGAGCAGTCCCGCCGCCACGATCAGGATCATCCCGCCGATGGTCGAGAGGTCGGGCGTTTCGGCAAAGAACACGAAACCCCACAGGGTCGCCGAAACGACATAGCCGTAATCGAAGGTGGCGATGATCGGCGGCGGCGCGATCTGATAGGCGCGCGCCGCGCCGACGAAAAAGGCGACCGAGAGTGCGGCGATCAATGCCATCAGACCCCATTCCCGCAACCCCATCGGCGCCCAAGCGCCGAACAGGAAGGGGAACGCCGCCTTTGTCTCGGCGCCCAGGCCGATGAGAGCGAGCGCGGCCGTGGCGATCAGGCCGGTCGCGAGAAATGAGCCGTGCAGGCCGAGGACCAGGATCAGCGGCGATTCGGCCCGGCACTTGCTCCGGGTGAGAACCATGGCACAGGCGTAGAAGGCGGCGCCCAGCAGCGGCAGCAGGGTAAACCAGGAAAAGGCGTCGCTGCCGGGCTTCAAGATCGCGATCACGCCGAGAAAGCCCAGCAGGACACCAGCCCATTGGCGCCGGCCGACCGGTTCGCCGATCAGCGCCGCGGCGAGCAATGCGGTCATGATCGGGTTGGTGTAGATGGCGACCGCCGCCACGGACAGGCTGAGCACGGGAAGCGAGGCGTAGAAGGCGATCCAGGTGAGGACAAGGAGGAGGCTGCGGACAAGGGCCCAGATCGGCGCGCGCGGCTTGAGGCCGACACCCGCCGCGCGCACGAGGGCGATCATGATCGGAATGGCGACCAGCGAGCGGGCGACGAAGATCTGCCACAGGGTCAGGTCCGCGCTGACGAGCTTCACCACGGCATCCGCGAAGGCCATGATCAGCACCGACCCCAGGATGATGACGATGCCTAGGGCCGTTCGGTCGGGCCTCGCTTCTTCGCCGGACGCCATCGCCTATCCTACCGGGCTGTCCTCCCGGACCTTCCTTGGGACGCTCTTGTCGGCTGCAACCGCAATGGGCCGCGCGCGGTCCCAGGCCGGTTGGTTGCGCTCGGGTCGAGTTTGCCGGAAGCTCGGTTGCGAAAGCGATTCATATTTCAACGCGGCCTAAGGCCGCCAGGCGTCGCGCAGGTGGCGCGGCGGGCGGCCGGGCGCGACCAGCATAGCGTCGAAGCGCAGGTCCAACCCGGCCAGGGCCGGGCGCTGCTGCAGCAACTGTTCGGTCGCACGCAGGATGCGGCGGCGCTGGCGCGGGCCGATCGCCTCGGCCGCGGCGGCCAGGTCGGACCGGGCCTTGACCTCGATCACCGCCAGGGTGCGGCCGCGCCGGGCGACGATGTCGATCTCGCCCACCGGGGTCCGGTAGCCACGCGCCAGGATGCGGTAGCCGCGCAGGGCCAGGCTGGCGACGCACAGGGCCTCTGCCGTCCGGCCCAGCCGATAGGCGCGGCGGCGGCCCTCGCTCACGGCCCCGAATCTTCCCCGGACTCTTCCCTGGCCCCGTCCTCGCCGCCCGAGAGGGCGAGGGCCCGCCGGTAGACCGCGCGCCGGGGCAGCCCGTTTTCGGCGGCGACCCGCGCCACGGCGTCGCGCAGGCTGGACTCTTCCAACGCCTCGCGCAGCCTCGCGTCGAGAACCGTCGGGTCCTCTTCGACGGCGGCGGCGCGGTCGGGCGGACCGATCACGAGGACGATCTCGCCCTTGGGCGCGCCGGTCTCGGCGTAATGGGCCGCCAATTCGTCCAATCCGCCGCGCCGGACCTCCTCGTGCAGTTTGGTTAGCTCCCGGCAGACCGCCGCCGGTCTCGGGCCCAGGACATCGCGCAGGTCCGCCAGGGCGGCGGCCAGGCGGCGCGCCGATTCGAACAGGACGAGGGTCGCCGGCACCGCCGCCAGTTCGGCAAGGAAGCGCCGCCGGGCGACCGGCTTCGGGGGAGCGAACCCGGCGAAGAGGAAACGGTCGGTCGGCAGGCCGGCGGCGGCCAGGGCGGTGGTCACGGCGGAAGGGCCGGGAATCGCCGTCACCGGGATGCCGGCCTCGCGCGCTTCGAGCACCAGCCGGTAGCCGGGATCGGAGATCAGCGGCGTGCCCGCGTCGGAGACCAGGGCCAGGCGTCCGCCCTCCGCCATCAGGCGCAGCAGTGCGGGCCGCGCGCGTTCGGCATTGTGTTCGTGATAGGGGGTCAGCGGCGTTTCGATGGCATGGGCCCGGCACAGGCGCGCGGTCATGCGGGTGTCTTCGCAGGCGATGCGGTCGGCTTCGCGCAGGGTTGCGATGGCGCGCGCCGAGATATCGCCCAGATTGCCGATCGGCGTGGCGACGACGGCCAAGCCTTCCCAGCGTTTACTTCGGCGAACCGGGTCACTAGTTTCCAAGCGATTGTCCTCGCCCGTTCCGGAGATGCGAACCTTGGACCGTCTTGCGACCCGGAAGTCCGGCACCCGCGCCGTCGCGCCGTTCTTGGCGTCGATCGGGCTCGCCTTCGGCGCGGCCTTGCTGCTCGCCGCCTGCATGCCCAAGCCCAAGGTAGCCGAGCCGGTGGAGGAGGTCCAAGAGGAGCCGGCGCCGGTCGCCGAGGCGCTGGCCTTCCCCGCGCAGCCGATCTCCCGCGCGACGGTCGAGCCTGGCCGCGTGCGGGTCGCCCTGCTGGTCCCCCTGTCCGGCCGCCATGGCGGTCTCGGCGCGGATTTGCTCGACGCGGCCCAGATGGCCCTCTTCGAGGTCACCGGCCCCGGATTCGAACTCGTCCCACGCGACACGGGCGGTACGCCCGACGGCGCGGCGGAAGCCGCGCGCAGCGCCTTGCAAGACGGCGCCCAGATTATCGTGGGCCCGCTGTTTTCCTCCTCGGTGACGGCCGCCGCCGGCCTGGCCCGGCCGATCGGCGTGCCGATCGTCGGCTTTTCGACCGACCGCACGGTCGCCGGCGACGGGGTCTATCTCATGGGATTCCTGCCCGGGGATCAGGTGCGCCGGGTGGTGTCCTTCGCCCGCATCCAGGGGATGGAGCGGTTCGCCGCCCTCGCCCCGGCGACCCCCTACGGCTATGCCGTGACCGAGGCGCTGGAGCGCGCGGCGGCGGAGAACCAGGCCTTCGTGACTCATACGGCCTATTACACGCCCGGCGAGGATGCGACCCAGATCGTGCGCGATTTCGCCAGCTACGATTCCCGACGGGCCACCCTGGCATCCGAAAAGGCGCGGGTCGCGGGCCGGACGGACGACGCCTCCAAGGCGGCCTTGCAGCGGCTCGAAGGCAGCGACACTTACGGCGAACTGCCCTTCCAGGCGGTGATGCTGCCGGACGGCGGCGCCAGTCTTCTGGCGACCGCGCCCCTGCTGCCCTATTTCGACATCGACCCCGGCGTCGTGCGCTATCTCGGCACGGGCCAGTGGGACGACCCCCGGATCGGCTTGGAGCCGGCCTTGATCGGCGGCTGGTTCGCCGCCCCGGACCCCCAGCGGCGCCAAGCCTTCGAGGCGCGCTTCGAGCTGCTCTTCGGGCGCCGCCCGGTGCGCCTGGCGACCCTGGCCTATGACGCGGTGGCCCTGGCCGCGGTCATGGCGGGGGACGGCGAACGACCCGATTTCAGCCGCGCCGCGCTGGGCGCGGAAAGCGGCTATGCTGGCCTCGACGGCATCTTCCGCTTCCGCCCCGACGGCACGGCCGAACGGGGCCTCGCCGTGCTCGAAGTCCAGCGCGACGGCTTGCGGGTCATCGATCCCGCGCCGGCGACTTTCGAGCCCGCGATCAACTAGGGTCGGCTCCCGGCCAGCAGGGCGGCCAGCACGGCGTCCAGGCGTTGGCGCCCCGCCGGGGTGGCGGCCAGGACGCCGTCCTCGAAGGTGACGAAGCCGCCGTTCCGGAGGCGGGCCAGCGCGTCCGGATCGAGCGCGGCATCGAAACCCAGGCCCGAGGCCGCGCGCAGACGCGCTTCCGGCACCCCCTCGGCCAGGCGCAGGCCCAGCATCAGGCATTCCTCGGCCCGCTCGGTTGCGGACAGTGCCTCGCGCTCCTCTTCGC
>JABIRQ010000182.1 GCA_018699755.1 Rhodospirillaceae bacterium
CGGCCGCGGGTTTCGACGCTTTGACCGGTGCCATCAACCGCCTTCCTTTCGCATGAGCCGAGCGCCTCCGCCAGGTCCGGCTTCGGTCCCGGTCCGCCGCCCTGCCGGTCGGCAGCCGTCCTGAGAGGCCGGCTACCTCTTCGCCTTGGCCGACGCCTTCCTCGCTGGAGTCTTCTTGGCCGGAGCCTTCCGAGCCGGGGCCTTCTTGGCCGCCGGCTTCTTCGCCGCGGCGGCCCTGGCGGGAGCCTTCCGGGCCGGAGCCTTCTTGGCGGCCGGCTTCTTC
Source organism: Rhodospirillaceae bacterium (assembly GCA_018699755.1). Classification (GTDB taxonomy): domain Bacteria; phylum Pseudomonadota; class Alphaproteobacteria; order CADEGL01; family CADEGL01; genus JABIRQ01. Next base: position 284 of record JABIRQ010000182.1, read on the forward strand.
GCCGCAGCGGCCCTGGCGGGGGCCTTCCGGGCCGGGGCCTTCTTGGCGACCGACTTCTTCGCCGCGGCGGCCCTGGCGGGAGCCTTCCGGGCCGGAGCCTTCTTGGCCGCCGGCTTCTTCGCCGCGGCGGCCCTGGCGGAGGCCTTCCGGGCCGGAGCCTTCCTCACCGCCGGCTTCTTGGCAGCGACAGCCTTCGCCGGCGCCTTCTTGGCCGGGGCCTTCTTCTTCGCCGCCGGCTTCTTGGTCGTCGTGCTCTTTCGAGTCTGCGCTCTTGCCACGGTTCAGGTTCCTTTCCCCTGACAACTCAACTAATAGCCCACCATGAGATAGCCGCCATTGGGGCTGATCACCTGGCCGGTGACGAAGTCCGCCTCGGGCGAACAGAGATAGGCAATGGCGTATCCCATCTCCTCCGGCTGGCCGTAACGCTTGAATGGCACAGATTCGGCCTTCTTGGCGAGCACTTCCGGCGTGTCACGCGCCATCGGCATCGGCGTCAGACAGTGGCCCGGGGCAACCGCGTTGACGCAGATCTTCCATTCGGAGAACTCGCGCGCCCAACCTTTGGTCAATGCGAGTACGCCACCCTTGGCCGCATTGTAGGTCGCGCCGTTGGCATGGCCGACCATCCCCTGGATCGAGGAGATGTTGACGATCTTGCCGTAGCCGCGCGCCTTCATGCCAGGGATGACGGCCTGGGTCGTGAAGATCGCCCCGCCCAGATGGACGTACATGGAGCGATGGAACATCTCGGGCGTGACCTCCTCGAGCGGACAGCGATCGGAGGAGACGCCGGCGTTGTTGACCAGAACGTCGATCTTGCCAAAGGCGCCCTCGACTGCCTTCACGGCCTCGGCCATGGCACCGAAATCGGTCACGTCGGCTTCCCAGATCTTGGCCGAACGGCCTAAGGCCCGAACCTTCTCGGCTGTTTCCTCGGCGCCTTCCATATTGCGGTCGAGCACGGCGATATCCGCGCCCCGCTCGGCCATGATGAGGGCCGTCGCGCGGCCGATGCCGCTGCCCGACCCGGTGATGAGGGCGATGCGCCCGTCGAACTGTCCCATGATCCTCTCCTTCGAAAAAATGCCGTTGGAAACTATAGCTTGCCGTCGAATGCCGTGATCGGCGCAGAGGCGTTCGGGTCGCTGATTACGTCGATCAGGGTCGGCCCCGATGCCTCCTCTGCCTTCGCCAGGGCGGGTGCAATCTCATTTGCGGACTCGACCCTGATGCCCTGCCAGCCGCAGGCCCGCGCGATCGCCGCATGGTCCACAGGCTCGAAATGGCAGGCGCCGGTATGGTCGCCGAAACCGATATCCTCGGCATCCTTCTGATAGCCCAGCACCTGGTTGTTGAGGATGATCGCGCCCAGCTTGATGCCCTCGCGCCGCGCGGTTTCCAACTCTCCCCAGGCATGGGCAAAGCCACCGTCGCCGCCGAGAAACCAAACTGGCGCCTCGGGCGCCGCCAGTTTCGCGCCGAGCGCCATGGGAAAACCCCAACCGATGCCGGCCAGGCCCCGCGGCGACACGAAACGTTGGCCCGCGCGGGCGAAGCGAACGTAGTTGGCTGCCCAGATCGTCGCATAACTGGCATCGGCGACGAGAATCGACTCCGGCGTCATACGGCTTTCGAGTTCGGCCATCACCCGCTCGGGCCGGATCGGCGCGGCATCGGACCCGACAAGAGGCGCAACCTCGACCGCGAAAGCCTTGCGCCCGGCTTCGACCTCTTGAACCAAGGCACCGCGGGCGGCGGCGCGACGCGACAGGTCGCTTTTCTCCAAGGCGCCGTTCAGGGCCTGAAGCGTCAGCCGCGCGTCGCCGACCAGGCGTTCGGCCTCGTAGTTGCGTCCGACCTCCTGGCCGTCGATGTCGAGATGGAGGAAACGCGCGCCGCGCGGAAAGATCGACCAGTTGTCGGTACCGTTCTGGTTCGTCCGGTTGCCGATCAGGAAGACGAGATCGGCGTGCTCCAACATCGCGCGGTAGGCATAGCTCGACGCTTGGCGGCCCATGACGTAGCCGACGACGCCGAGGGACAGGGGATGAACCTCGTCCACCGCGCCCTTGCCCATCATCGTCGTCGCGACCGGCAGGGACGCGAGATCCTGCAGGCGGGCCAGTTCCTCCTGCGCCTGGCTGACATGGACGCCGCCGCCGGCGACCACCACGGGGTTCTTCGCAGTCGCGATCAATTCCGCTGCGCGGGCGATCGCAGCCGGGTCCGCCATCACGCGGTCGAGGGGAAAGCGCCCCAGGGTGGCCATGCGTCCGGCGCTCGCGCTCGCCGGCGCGGCGTCGTTGAACAGGTCGCCCGGCAACAGCAACGCAACGGGCCCGGGCCGCCCGCCTGCCGCGGCCGTGAAGGCCATGTCGATATAGTCGTCGATCCGGTCGGCCCGCTCGACCCGGCGGGTCATCTTGGTGACGGCCCGCAACAGGTCGGCATGGTCCAAATCCTGGGCGTGGTTCCGATCGGTGTGGGGCCGGGGCGTGTCCTGGATCAGCGCGACCATGGGTATGGAGGCCTTGTAGGCTTCGCCCATCCCGGCCACCAGCAGGGCCGCGCCGGGCCCGGAGATCGACGTCACCACGGGCACCCTGTTCGAGATGCGCGCGAAGCCGTCGGCCATCATCGGTCCGGCCTTCTCGGTCCGGAAGCTGATCTGGCGGATGCCGAACTCGGGCGCGGCGAGATAGAGCTGGCTGGGAATGCTCTGACCGAACATGGTTTCGACGCCGTGACGCTTGAGCGCCGCCAAGATGACATGGGCTGCCGTGCGATTGCTGCCGCCGCCGTCGTTGCCGTCGATTTCCGGTGCCATAGGTTCGGCGCCCTCTCCTTCTCGAACATGGGCCCGGTCGGGCCGCGTGCATTCTGTGGCCGGCTTCGGAAACCGGCAAGTGGCGGAAGCGGGCAAGAGCCATGCCGGGCGGACAAAGCTTTCGGTCGGCCCTGGAAGATTTTTGCTATCGTGCCCGCCACGCGTATGAAATCGGCACACGCTCGGACGATGACCGAGGGAGCGAGAACATTGAACCTGTTGCGGCACTGGCTCTCCGAGGAACGTGGCGCGCTGCCGACGGTCGTGGTGCGCACGGCCGCGGTCACGGTTCTGTCCGCTGCTCTATGCTACGGCGCCTATTGGATCTTCGACCTGCACTATTGGGGCGAGCCGCTGGCGATGATCTTGCCGGTGCTGGCCCCAATCGTCACCGCGCCCTGGTTCATCCATGTCCAGACCAGCGCCAATATCCGGTTGCGCGCGATCCAGACTGCGTTGCGGGAGCGCGAGGCTCAGCTCGTCCGCGAGATCGAGGAGCGCACGGCCGCCGAGAGTCGCGCCGTGGCCGAGCGCGAGCGAGCCGACACCGAACGCGAACGCGCGGAGGAGGCCAGCCGCGCCAAGTCGCGCTTTCTATCCAATGTCAGCCATGAGATCCGTACGCCGCTCAATTCGATTGCCGGCTTCTCGGAGCTGCTCCACACGGAGCCATTGGACGACCGCGTGAAGGCGGAATACGCGGGGCATATTCACGATGCGTCGCGCCATCTTCTTTCGCTCATCAACGATGTGCTGGACCTGGCTCGGATCGAAGCCGGCAAGGTCGATCTGAGCGCCGAGGAACTGGACGCCGCGCCGACGGTCGAACGCGCGGTCGCCATGGTCGAGCAATCGGCCCGGGCCAGTCAGGTCTCCTTGCGGATCGAACTGGCGGCGGGCGCCCTGCCGCTCCATGCGGACCGGCGCATGCTGATTCAAATGCTCCTAAACCTGCTGTCCAACGCCGTGAAATACACGCCCCCGGGCGGCAGCGCGACGGTGTCCGGGCGGAAAACAGCGGATGGGACGGTCGAGCTTTCCGTCGCCGATACGGGGCCAGGCATGGCGGCCGACCAGATCGAACGGATGCTCCGGCCTTTCGAACGCGGCGGCCTCCATGAAGAAGCCGGCGGCGGCGAACAGGCCGGAGGCACTGGCCTTGGCCTCAGCCTCGTCAAATCGCTGATGGAGATGCATGGCGGGCAGCTTCTGGTCGAAAGCGAACTCGGCCGCGGCACCCGCGCGACGCTTGCCTTTCCGAAGCGAGCCGGCGGCTAGGCCCGGGGCAGCACCAAACCGTCGAGGGCGAGGCAGCCCGTTTCCGTCACCAGGAGCGGATTGACGTCGATCTCGGCGATCGAGTCGGCCATGCCCGCGAGCATGGCCGAAAAGCGCGACAGGGCCTGGGCCGTGGCCTCGACCGCAAGAGGCGGCCGTCCGCGCGCGCCGGCCAGGATGGGCGCAACGGCCAGGCTGTCCAGGGCACGCCGCGCCGTCGCGGGCCCGAAAGGGGCGAGCAGGCAGCGGCTCTCGCGCAGGATTTCGGCATGGATGCCGCCCGCGCCGATCACCACGGCGGGGCCGAACTTGGGATCGACCAGCCCGCCCAGGATCAACTCGCAGCCCGATCCCGCCATGGGCGCGACCAGGACACGTGTGCCGAGCCGCGCCTTGAGGTCGCGATAGGCCTCCCACACCGCCGCCTGGTCCTCGAGGTTCAGCTTGACCCCGCCCATGTCGGACTTGTGGGCGATGCCCGCAACGGCCGTCTTGAGGACGACCGGGTAGCCCAGCGCATCGGCCGCCGCGATCGCGCCGTCGACATCCTCGACGATGCGCGTCTCGACCGCCGGCAAGCCGAACTCGGCCAACATGGTCAGGGCGGTCGCCTCGTCGGGATCGACCGAAGCAAGAGCGGTACGCCACTTGGCGACCAGATCCGCCGCAGCCGTTTCGGGCAAGGGTTCGGCCGGGCGGGCCCGCAGGTCGCGATGACGCAGCATATTGGCCATCGCGCGCATGGTCGTCTCGGCGCCGTAGATCACCGGCACCCCGTCCTTGGTCAGGCGCAGGCCGAAATCGTCATGGTTGCTGGCGGCGTAGAGCGAACCGATGACCATCGGCTTGGTATGATTCGCGATTGCGTTGCGCGCCGCATCGCCGAAAGCCTCGCTGGCACTGAAGCCGCTGAGGACATTGGAAAGGACGAGGCCGGCGGCGGTGTTCGGATCGGCCATGACCGCATCGACGCATTCGTTGAAGACCGATGCGTAGTCGGCCGGGCCGCCCCAGGCATCGACCGGATTGGCCGCTTCAAGCGCCGGATCTATCACCGCGCGCAGGCGCGTTTTCGTCGCCTCGCCGATCTCCGCCAAGGGCACACCCGCGCCGTGGCAGAGGTCGGCGAAGAGCTCGCGCTCTCCCCCGGAATCGCAAACCACACCGAGCCCGCCCGCCGACGCCCGCCGGCCCTCGGAGAATAGCAGCAGGGTGCCCAGCAACTCGTCGAGATCGCGCATGCGCAGCGCGCCGTATCGGTCGAGCAATGCGCCGAACACGGCATCGTCGCCGGCCAGGGCTCCGGAATGGCTTTGCGCCAGGCGCGCCCCGAGGGGGCTGCGCCCGACCTTGAGGATGGCGACCGGCACGTCGCATTCGGCCGCCTTCTCCAGGGCGGCGACGAAGCGCGCGGGATCGCGCACCTCCTCGATCATCATGCCGATGACGCGCGTGCTCTCCAGCTCCAGCGCAAAATCCATGTAATCGGCAACACTCGCCACGATCTCCTTGCCGGGCGCCACGGCCAGGTTGAAGCGCAGGCGCCGCTCGTTCCGGATGAAGCCTCCGAAGCTCGACCCTGAATGGGAGAGGAAGGTGGCGTGGCCCAGCTCGACATTGTGGTCGTGCGGGGCATAGGCGACGCGGGTGTGGCCGTCGAGATTGACGAAGCCCGTGCAGTTGGGGCCGCAGACCGGAAAATTCGCGGCCTCGGCCATCGTCTTCAAGCGGCGGAACAAGGGCGGGTCCGAATCCTCCTGCAGAAAGGCGCTCTCGAAAATGACCCCAGCCTTGGCGCCCGACCGGATCGCGTCGGCCAGCGCCGCTCCCAGATGAGCGTTGCCCAGGGCGAGGACGACGAGGTCCGGCGCCTCCGGCAAGGCATCGAGCGAGGGATAGCAGGCCAGTCCCTCGACCTCGCCATAGCGCGGGTTGATCGGGTAGATCGTGCCGGGGAATTCGCCCCGCAGGCATTCGCGGACCACGGCGTTGCCCGGCGTGCCGGGTCGCTGGGACGCGCCGACGAAGGCGATCGAGCGCGGCGTCAGCATCGGTGCGAGCAGGGACGCGCCGCGATTCATCGAAGTCATGCTCGTTTCTCCCTCTTGGCGCGACTGGCGGAGGCTAGTGCAAAGCCATGCCCCAGGAAAAGCGAAACCGCAGCCATGGACAGACCCTTGGTCATCCGACAGATTCCCCTTCGGTTCGAACGCCAACATTCGAGAGGTCCGATGCAAGCGCAGCATGAGCGGCACTTGGTCGCCGTCTTTCACACGGTCGATGATTTCAAGGGCGCGCTAGGCGGCCTGCTGAAGCAAGGGTTCGACCGGGCCCGAATCAGCGTGCTGGCCAATCACGACACGGTCAGCGACCATTTCGGCGGCAAGGTCCCGCCCGCCGAGGCCATGGCCAACCGACCCGACACGCCGCGGGAGGACCTCGATTCGGAGGGTGCGGTCGATGCCGCGATCCGTTTCATCGCCGAGACCGTCTCGGCGATCGGCACGATCGGCGCCACGGGACTGGCCTACGCGGTGGGCGGGCCGGTCGGGGTCGCGGCGGCAGCGGCCGACGAAACCGAGACCGGCGTCGAGGACCTGCTGGGGCGCAATGTCGACCGCGCCATGACCAAGCGCTTCGAGGAAAGCCTCGCCGATGGCGGGCTGGTCTGCTGGGTCCATGCCATGGACGACGGAGAAGCCGACGCTGCGCGCGAAATCTTCACCGCGCATCGCGGCAGCCACATCCATTCGGTCAACCTGGCCCCGCCCCCCGGCCAGCGGGGCTAACCGCCCTAAGGCTTGGGCCAGAGGAGCTCAAAGCTCTCGCAGACCACCGGCATGCTCTCGTCGAAGGTCAAGCCCCAGAAGTCGCACTGCTTGGCGAAATAGCGGCCATGGCCCTCGCGCCATGAGCGCAGGGTCAGGTCGCGCTCACCCTCGCTCTCCGCGAATTCCTCGGTCACCTCGGCATAGGGCACGACAGCCATCTTGGTGAAGCGCACCACGCATTGCGGCTCGTTCTTCGAATTCAGCACGACCAGGTATTCGCCGACATTGCGGCGCGGGATGTCGCTGATGTCGAAATCCATGCTGAGATGGGCCGTCCCCCGCTTCTGGCCGATGCGGGCCAGTTCCGCGATCTCGTCCGTCACGGGGGTAAAGCGCGGATCCGAGAAGGTGCGCGCGTGGTAGCGGCAGGCCTCGCACCCGGTTTCAGCCTTGAACGTCTCCCAAAAGGCCTTCACGGCGGCCGACCGGTCTCCGATCATCGCTTTCCTCCCTCAGTCCCGACGGATTGCCACTTTCCCGATCCTATCGCGATTTTCCACCGGCGCCACCTTTCGCACCGCCGGGCGGATTCCACCGCAGGTCGAGGGTCAGCGGTCGTTCGGTGCTCCGTTCCGCCGGCGCAACCTCCATTGCGCCGGGCGTGTGGCCGATCGCCTGGAAACGGGCGCGGCGGCGGGCCGCCGCCTCCTGCGCGTTTACCGGATAGCCGTCATACGGCACCCCGGAGGGATGCCCGGCGTGATAGGTGCAACCGCCGAGGGCGCGCCCGCTCCACCGGTCGTACAAATCGAAGACAAGCGGCGCTTGGCCCGGGATCGTCGGATGCAGGCCGCGGTCGTTGTCCCAGGCGCGAAAACGAATCCCGGCGACATACTGCCCGTCCGTCTCCGTCCGCGGCACGGTCCTGCCGTTGCAGACCAGCATATGCCGCTCCTCGGCCATGCCGCGCACCATCACCTGCACACGGTCGAGGGAAGCGTCGACCGTGCGCGCCGTGCCGCCCGTCACCGCCTCTTCCGCCAGCACGGGCCAAGGCTCCAGCGCCTGGCGAAGCTCGATCTCCATCTCGTCGTAGACGGCCGAACCGAGGAAGGGGAAGCGGAACTCGAACTGCGAAGCGAGCCAGGCCATCTCGAATCCATAGCCTTGCGCGTTCAGGTCGCGGATCACCGCCTCGAAATCCCGCCAGACGAAATGGGGCAGCATGAAGCGGTCGTGCAGGCGCGTCCCCCAACGCGCCAGCGGCGCCTCGTAGGGCGCGCGCCAGAACACCGCCGCGAGAGCCCGGATCAGCAGGAGCTGAACGAGGTTCATGCGCGCATGGGGCGTCTCGAAGGCCCTCAACTCGAGCAGGTCACCGCGTTCGGGCTGCTGCCGCGAGGGATAGAGCTTGTCGATGCAGAACTCGGCCCGGTGCGTGTTTCCGGCGACGTCGACCAGCAGATTCTGGAACACCCGTTCCAGATGGCGTCCCGCCGCCGCGTCGCCCCGCGCGACTTGCTGGAACGCGATCTCCAGCTCGTAGACCGAATCCGTGCGCGCCTCGTCCACCCGCGGATGCTGGCTGGTCGGGCCGATGAACAGGCCGGAGAACAGGTAGGACATCGACGGGTGGTTGTTCCAATAGGCCAGCATGCTGCGCAGCAGGTCGGGCCGGCGCAGGAAAGGCGAATCCTCGATCGTCGCGCCGCCGAACACGACATGGTTGCCGCCGCCGGTCGAAGTCGGCCGGCCGTCGAAACGGAACTTTTCGGTGCCGAGCCGTACCGCGGCCGCTTCCTCGGCCAGCACTTCCGTCCTCTCGGCCAGTTCCCGCCAACTTGCGGAGGGATGGATATTCACCTCGATCACGCCCGGATCGGGCGTCACGTTGAACATCCGATAAGCCGGATCCCCGGCCGGCAGATAGCCTTCGAAAAAGACCGGCTCGCCCCGGGCGCGCACCACCTTCTCCAATGCCGCGATCAGGCGCGCGAAGCCCGCGCCCGAGTCGACGGGCGGCAGGAAGACGTGGAGGCGTCCTTCCCGCGGCTCGACACAAAGCGCCGTGCGCACGAGTTCGGGGTCGTCGGCGGGCAGATCGCCGAGCGGCAAACGCCAACCCATCGGCGAATCGCCGGCCACCAGGAACAGGCGATCGGTCCGGAAGCGCCAGAGCGAACTGCGCCAGGCCGCGCCCTTTTTCGGTTTGGGCTTGGGCTTGGGCTCGACCCCCGCCAGGGGCAGGACATAGCCGACCGGTGCGTCCAAACCGGCCTCCAGCAGCCGAGCCAGCCGATCGCGCTCCATGTCGTCGGTCGGCTCGGCCGGGTCGAGTTTCGCGTCGGACGGCGTCCTCCGCTGTAGCCAGAAGTGATACCAGGCGTCCTCATAGGCCGGGATCGGACTGGGCCGGTCGAGGCCGAGCGCGTCGCACAAGGCCTCGACGAAGGCGCACGCCCGGTCCGCATCCGCGTCCCCCACCGTGTCGTCGGAAGCGAGCAGGTCCGGCTCGCTCCACAGGGGCGCAGCGTCGGCCCGCCACAGGCAGCTCAAGGCCCAGCGCGGCAGCGGTTCGCCCGGATACCATTTGCCCTGGCCGTAATGCAGCAGGGCGCCGGGCGCGAAGCGATCGGCAAGACGACGCAGGAGTTGGCCCGCGAGCTTGTGCTTGTCCGGGCCGAGCGCAGCCGTACGCCATTCCGGCCCCTCGCGGTTGTCGAGCGACACGAAGGTCGGCTCGCCGCCCATGGTCAGGCGAACATCCTACTTCTCGAGGTCGCGGTCGACCTCTTCGGCGAGGGCGTCGATACGCACCCAGTTCTCGTCGTCGATCGGACGACCGACGCGCGGCCGTTCGCGCAACCGGGAGACCGACATCAAGTGATCGAACTCGACGGCCGGTTCGGATGCCGTGCCCTCGATCGGCGCCGCCGCGACGGGCTCGGGCGTGCAGGCCAGCGGGATATGCCCC
>JABIRQ010000145.1 GCA_018699755.1 Rhodospirillaceae bacterium
GCATCCGTCCGATAGGCCAGAATGGTCGAGTAGACGTCGTTGCCGATCATCGTCGGATACTTGAACTCGGCCGGGATTTCCTGGATCGCCGGGACGTCATCGAGACCCAGGACCTCAAGATAGCCGTCCGCGGCCAGGGTGTTGTGGGACTGCTCGCCCAGGATGGTGCAGTCGTACTGGAAGCTGCCGGTATCGACCTGCGCCTTGATCTCGGCGGTGGCCTCGTGCTTGCTCGTCACGCCGACGACCTCGACGCCGGTCTTCGCGGCGAACGGCTTGTAGTAGGCCTCGGAAAACGCCTTCGTGAACGGACCGCCCGGATCGCGAACGGTCAAGGTCTCGGCCGCGCGCGTCTTGCGCGAAACCAGAACCTGCGGCGCGGCAAAGGCTGCGGCGCCCAGGGCCGCGCCCTTAAGGACCTGGCGGCGGCTGGTGGATTTGCGAGTCATTTATTGTCCTCCCTATTGTCAACGGACCGGCACACCCTGCGCCGATATTCTTCATCGAATGCAATTCTCTAATGGGACGCGATTTTGCCGCGCGACGCAAGTGCTCGAACGAGAACTTCGGGAATCGCGGTGAAGGTTTCGGCGACATGCGCCCCCGCATCGGCCAGGGCGGCCTGCTTGGCGGGCGCGCTTTCCTCGGCAGATCCCAGCAGCGCGCCGGCATGGCCCATCGCCTTGCCCGGCGGCGCGCTGTGACCCAGCACATGGGCGATGACGGGCTTGGTCATACGCGCGATGGTTTCGGCCGCGATCAGCTCCGAGCGGCCGCCCACCTCACCGATCAGCACGACGGCGTCGGTCCCGGGGTCGGCCTCGAACAACTCCAGGATATCGCCATGGCCGGTCGCCGTGACCCGGTCGCCGCCCAGCGCCACGGCCGTCGAAATGCCCAGCCCCACACCCTGGACGAACTCGGCCACCTCGTGAGTCACCGCGCCGCTTTTCGTGACCAAGCCGATCCGGCCGGCCCGGATATACAGGTCGTTGAAATCGGACAGATTGGCGTGCCCCGGGCTGAAACACCCCGCCGCATTGGGGCCAAGCACGGTCGCGCCCGCCGCCCGCGCGGCGGCGGCGATCGCCATGGCGTCGGCCAGGGGCACGGAATCGGAATAGACGGTGACGACCCCGACGCCCGCCTCGAGCGCCTCCATGATCGAATCGAGCACGAAGGGTGCGGGCACGATGTTGAAGGCGCAGTTGGCGCCCGTCGCCGCCACCGCCTCGCGGCAGGATTCGAAGACCGGCAGGTCGAGACAGCTCTGCCCACCCTTGCCCGGCGTCACCCCGCCGACCAGCGGGGTCCCGGCCTCGATCATGCGCGTCGCCATCAGGCGCCCGACCTGGCCGGTCATGCCCTGGATCACGATGCGCGAGTCCGAGTCGAGCAGGATCGCCATGGCTAGTCCGCCTCGCGCGCGCCGGCCGCGCGCGCGGACCGCGCAACGGTCTCCAGCGCGTCGACGAAACCCTCGACAACCTCGAAGCCCAGGGGCGCGAGGATGGCGTGGCCGGCCTCGGCGTTGCGCCCCAGCAGGCGCAGAACGACCCGCCCCGGAAAGGGCCGCCGGCCATAGGCGGCGCGGATCGCCTCGGCGAACTTGTCGGCAAGGGAAGAGTGGAGATAGGCGTTGATGAAGGTGACCTCCGGGGCCAGCGCGGCGACCGCTTCGAAGACCGGCACCATGCCCTCCGCCCCCGAGACCGGCGCGCCGCCCAAATCCATCACGCAGCGCAGGGGCACGCCCAGCTCGGTCAGCATGTCCGCCGTTGCCATGGTCAGACCGGCGCCACTGACCACCGCCACCGTGTTGCCGTCCGCGCGCATGGGCACCGCCGTGCCCCCGGCGGCGGCGACGATGCGCTCGATCTCCTCGCCCTCCGCCGGACCGTCCGCCGCGGCGAAACCCTCGCGAGCGCCATGGCGGTAGGCGGCGCGCGGGTCAAGCGTGACCTTGGCGTCGGCGGCCACGATCCTGCCGTCGGCCGTGAGCGTCAGAGGATTGACCTCGACCAGATCCGCGTCCTCGCCCTGCGCGAGGCGATAGAGGGCCTCCAGAGCCGCCGATAAGGCTCCGGCGACAGCCTTGTCGGCGGGTTCGAGCGCGGCGACGGCGCGGCGCAGGTGATGGGGTCGCAGTCCGATCAGCGGATCGACGGGAACGCGCCGGACCCGGTCCGCCGGCAGGGATTCGATCTCGACTCCGCCCTGGGCCGCCAGAACGAAGGAGCGGCAGCGCCGGTCGCGGTCGATCGCCACGGCAACATAGAATTCCCGGGCGATGGCCAGGCGCTCCTCGACCAGCACCGCCTCGACCCGGCGCCCGCCGATCTCGGCCTTGGCCAGGGCTGCGGCCGCCGATCCGGCGGTCTCGCCATTCTCAGCGAAGCGGATGCCGCCGGCCTTGCCCCGGCCGCCCGCGCGAATCTGCGCTTTGGCGACATAGCCGCCCGCCGATATCGGCAAGGGCTGCGGCCAAAGAACGCCCACCGGCACGGCGAGGCCGTACCGGCGGAATAGAGTCTTGCCTTGATGCTCGAGGAGGTTCACCGCCTGCCCGAGCGTGGCCGACCAAACCTGGCCGGACGTCCCGGCCTAGGCGCCGCGCTTGGCCCGTTCCTCAAAGAACTTGGCCATATAGGCCTGCGGCTCGCCGCTGGCGAAGGCCTGGGCCTGATACTTGCGGCCCGCCGCGACCGCGTCGTCGAAGCTCGCCTGGGTGACCTCGGCGAAGCGCTTCTTGTTGAGGCGCATTGCAACCGGCGGCTTGGCGGCCAGCATCTCGGCTACTTCCATCGCTTTCGCCATCACCTTGTCCTGCGGCACCATGTAGTGGATCAGGCCGATGCGATGGGCCTCGTCCGCTTCCATGATGCGCCCGGTCAGGCAGAGTTCGGCCGATTTGCCGACGCCGACCCGGTCGCCGATGACCCAGGGCCCCATGATGGACGGGATGCCCGAGTTGATCTCCGGCTGGCCCATGCGCGAGCCGGCATGGCCGACGCGGATATCGCAGAGCAGCGCGATCTGGAAGGCCGAACCGGCCGCCACGCCGTTCAGGGCCGCGATCAGCGGCTTGGTCAGGTTGCGGATCGTGCTGTAAATCTTCTTCCAGCCCTCGATCCACTCGTCGCCCTGTTCGCCGCCCATGAACTTCTGGGTCTCGGCCAGGTCCTGGCCGGCCGAAAAGGCCTTGTCGCCGGTGCCGGTCAGGACGATCGCGCGCACCGCGTCGTTGGCGTCGAGCGCGGCGAGGCTCTTGCCCAGCTCCTGCACCATCGGCGAGTGCCAGGCGTTCATTTTTTCCGGCCGGTTCAACGTGATGACGCCGACACGGCCCTTGATCTCTTCCTTGATGAACTCGTAGCTCACGCGCGCCATCTCCCGGCATAGCCGAACCGGCGACCACACGAAAAAATCGACCGTGCGGACCGGTCCAGGGATTGAATTGCAATACTTGCTATCGTATATTGATAAAATACAAACATGCTGTTCCACGGCAGTCAACCGGGGCCAGTGAACTGGTCCGGTCAATCGGGGCGTTCAGTCGGCCCTAGGCATTCCGCGGACAAAGCGAGGCTGCCTTCCGGCGTCCGGGCGAAACCCGTTCCCGAGGGCCGCAAAATCGCCGACCCTGTCGGCACCTCCGGGACCCCACCGGAGAACCAGAAGGAGACCGTTATAGACATGCCGGACATCTTGACCGCCGACGCCGCCGTCGCCCGCAAGCCGCGAACCGGACGCGATTCGCCCCTCTTCGTCGGATCCCTGGAAAAAGGACTCCGGGTGCTGAGCGCCTTCGACGAGACCCACAGGACCCTGCGCCTGACCGAAATCGCCGGCGAGACGGGCCTGGACAAGAGCGCGGCCCAGCGCTTCACCCACACCCTGTACCAGCTCGGCTATCTTCGGAAGGACCCGAAGACCAAGCATTACAGCCTGGCGCCCAAGGTGCTGGAGCTGGGCTTCACCTACCTGCGGACGGATGCCCTCGTGGAGCGCGCCACCCCCTTCCTGATGGAGGCCAACCGCGAATCCGAGGAGACGGTCAACTTGACCGAGCTGGACGGCACCGAGGTGGTCTACGTCGCCCGGGTGCCCAGCCGCCACGTCATCAGCGTCGACGTCATCCTGGGAACCTGGCTCCCGGCCTACTGCTCGGCCCCCGGCCGGGCGATCCTGTCCGCCCTGCCCGAGGCCGAGGCCCGCGCGCTGCTCGCCGCCTCGGAAATGGTCCGCTATACGCCGCACACGATTGCCGATACCGGCCATCTGATGGAGGAGATCGCCAAGGCGACCGCCGACGGCTTCGCCATCACGGTCGAGGAGCATTACGTCGGCGACCTGTCGATTGCCGCCCCCGTGCTCGATTTCTCTGGTCGGCCGGTCGCGGCGGTGAACATCGCTGTGCCGACCGGGCGCTGGACGGTCGATCGCATGCGCCGCCAGCTCGGCCCCATCGTCAAGCGAACGGCGGCCGAAATCTCCCGGACCGAGGGCGGCCAACAACCCGACCGTTCGACACATTTCCCGGGCCGCATCGCGGTCGGCCGCCGCGCACCCAGCAAGGCGGCCTAGCAACCGACGAAAAGGGGGACAGTCCCCTTTTCGTTTCTACAGCGGCAGAACGGTGCCCCAGCCCTTCTCGATCGCGAGGCGGTAGAGCCGTCCGGCGACCGCGACATCGGCCAGGGCCAAGCCTGAATAGATCAGGCCCGTGGTCTGCTCGTCGTTCGTCCGACCCGGCTTCTTGCCGCCCGCCAATTCGGCCAGATCCGCGTCGAACGGCTCCTTGAAATGCAGCCTGCCCGACTGCGCCATATAGGCGCTCTGGGCGTGGTCGTCGGTCGCGACCAGATCGAGCACCCGGACGCGGTCGCCATGCCAGGGCCGGGCGACGTCGCACATGCCCGCGAAGGCGCCGGGCGAGACCCAGTTCGAATCGAGGAAGGGCTTCAGGGTCGGCGATTCCGGCACGCTGGAGATGACGATGTCCTGGCCCTCGACGGCCTTCATCGGATCCTCCGTCACGACCACGTCGAGCCCCGATTCGGCGACCTCATTGGCGAAAGACTCGGCGGTCGAGCGGTTGCGGCTATAGGCCACGACCCGCTTCAGGGGGAAGACCTGGCGGAAGGCTTCCAGATGGCTGCGCGCCTGGACGCCGCAGGCGATGAAGCCGATCGATTCGGACTCGGGCCGCGCCAGGTATTTGGCCCCGACCAGGGTGATCGCCGCAGTGCGGTGGGCGGTGATCCAGCGCCCGCCCATCAGGGCCACCGGCTGGGCCGATTCGGTGTCGTGGAGCTGAATCATCGGGCTGATGCTGGGCAGGCCGCGCTTGGCGTTGTCGTGCACGACGCTGGCCCATTTGACGCCGGCGAAGGGCGGCTCCTCCATCACCCCGGACATGGCCTGGAAGAAGGTTCCCGGCTTGGGATAGAGGCCCAGCTTGGGCTTGGAGACCGTGCGCCCGGCCGATTTCTGCTTGAGCATGTCGTCGACCGCCTCGGCCAGCTCGCGCTTGCTCATATCGGCGGCGGCGATCTCGGCGTCGGAGAGGTAGAGAATCTCGCGGCCCAGTTCCATATCTGCGTCTCCCAACACGTTGCCCAACAGGGCAGTCAGACCCTTCGAGACGGCCCTGCGGGCCTCCTCAGGGTGAGGTTAACCATTCTTTTTCCTCATCCTGAGGAGCGCGCGAAGCGCGCGTCTCGAAGGATGATTGGCACGGCACCATTGGTCCGGCGCTCTCCTAGAGGGTCAAAACCTGGCCGATGCCGCGCGCACGGGCACGCTCGAAGGCCAGGGCGGCGGGTCCGACATCGCCCAGGCCGATGCCCGAGAAAATGACGCCGTTGCGCTCTTCGTCCGATTCGCGGCCCGGCTTGGTCCCGGCGCACAGGTCGCCGATCTCGCCATAGAAGGGCCGCTTCCAGCTCATCTTTTCCGGCCCGTCGGGCGCGCTCTGCTCGAGGTCGTCGGTGACCATCTTATCGATCGCGCCGAACGTCTCCGGGAAGAAGGTGTTGCCGAGATCGACCATGCCCACGAAGCTGCCGGCCCGCAGCTTGGCGCAGTCGAGAAAGGGCGGATCGCCCTTTCCGTGGGGAATGGTCGAGGCCAGGATATCGACGCCATAGGCGATCTCCTCCCGGTCGTCCGGCAGCTCGACCTCGAAGCCCTTGGAGCGGGCGTAATCGGCGAACTTCTCGGCCGTCGCCCGGGTGCGGCTGCCGCAGAGCACTTTCTTGATCGGGAACATCGCGGCCATCTGGTCGAGATGGGTATAGGCCTGGAGCCCCCCGGTCAGCAGGCCCAGGCTCTCGCTCTCGGGATCCGCCAGGTATTTGGCCGCGATCGTCGTCATCGCCGCGGTGCGCACCCCGGTCACCCACATGCCGTCGAGCATGGCCAGCGGCAACCCCGTCTCGGCATCGTTCAGCAGGATGATCGGGCGATAGAGCATGATGCCCTTGGCGTCGTTCGCCGGGGTCGGGCAGACCCATTTGACGGCCGCGTAGGGCGGGTCCTGGGACACGCCGGCCTTGGCCTGGAACTGCTGGTTGCCGGGCATGTTGACCGAAAGCTTGGGCCGCATCGCCGTCTTGCCCTCGGCCTTGGCCTTGAACACCGCCTCAACGGACTCGTTGACCTCCTCGGCCGTGATGCCGATGGAGCGGATATCCGCATCCGAGAGAAACAGGATTTCCTCGCCGAGTTTCAGGTCGGTGGTCATACGCGGCCCTTCGCGGAAGGCTTCTTGTCACCTCCACCCCAACCCTCCCCCATCGAAGGGGAGAGGGTCTTCTTCCAGGCCCAGCCATCGTTCCCTCCCCTCTTGTGGGGGCTCGAGGGGCGAAGCCCATCGAGTATGGTGGGGGGTAGAAGACTCGTGGACGCCCGCATCACAGCGCCAGCACCCGGCCGGCGCCGGCGGCCTTGGCGCGTTCGTAGACCAGGGCGGCGGCGGCGGTGTCGGCCAGGGCGGGGCCGCCGAACAGCAGGGCGGTCTTCTGCTTGTCGTCGGTCCGGCCCGGCTTGGTGCCGGCGACCAGGTCCGAAACCTCGGCGTCGTAGTCGCGGGGGAAACCCATGTTCTCGCCCTTGGGGCCCGCCTGATCGACATCGTCCGTGGCCACGATGTCCATCTTCGCCGCGGCGTCCATGTGCCAGGAGCGGCCCAGGTCGACCATCGCGGCGAAGGCGCCGGGCTTCATCCATCCGGCGTCGAGGAAGGGATCGAAGGGCGGCAGGATGGGCACGCTGGTGACCACGATATCGACGTCGGAGATCGCCGCGCGCGGGTCGTCCACCGCCTCCGCTTCGAGGCCCTGCTCGCGGACCTCCGCGCAGAAGGCTTCGGCGGTCGAAAGCCGGCGGCTGTAGCCGACCACCCGCCGAATCGGAAAATCGACCAGCAGGCATTCGAGATGGCTGCGCGCCTGCATGCCGCAGGCGACGAAACCCACCGAGGCCGAATCCTTGCGCGCCAGCTTGCGCGCCGCGACCGAGGTGACGGCGGCGGTGCGCAGCCCGGTGATCCAGCGCGCGTCCATGACCATCACGGGCATGCCCGTCTTGTAGTCGTTCAACGTGACCAGGCCGCTGATATGGGGCAGCGTGGGATCGGCCCGCTCGTTCGAGGCGATGCCGACCCATTTGAGGGCGACATAGGGCGGGTTTTCCATGCCCGCGGGCATCGACAGGAAGGCCGTGCCCCGGGGCGACATCAGATGCTGCTTGGGCTTCATAAAGGTGCGGCCGGCGGCCTTTTCGACGAACATCGCCTCGAGCGCGTCGATCACCGCCCCGGCCTCGACGCCGAGACCCTCGACATCCGCGTTGGACAGGTAAAGAAGGTCCTTGCCGATTTCCATGTCCGCTCCCTTTGCCGCGTTCCCCCCTCGGGCGGGCCGGCCCGGACTCTGCACAGGGGCGGCGTGGCGGACAACCGTTTTGTCCCCGGCCGGCCGTTGCAACAGAGTCGTTTGACATCGCATTGCAATAGAATGACCATGGTCGTGCCCGCGTTCCGGTCCTCGGAGCCCGGCGCCGGTCCGTTAATCCGTTCGAACCAACGAGGAGGCAAGGAGATGTCTGAGAACACTGCGCGCGACGCGACCCACGACGACGACCTCAAGGACGAGGCGCTCGATGAACGGCATGGGGCGAAGGGTACGTTCTGTTGTACTTGCGTGATGGGAAAGTCATAGCTCCTGGGCTTGTCCAAGGGCCCCCTTTCCGGCCCTCGCGGGTCAGGGCGGGGTCCTCTCCAGACTCCGATCAACCAGGAGGACGGTATGGCCGAAAATAGCCCTCTCGACACCAGCCACGACGACGACCTCACTGACGAGGCTCTCGACCGCACGGACCGCACGAGTGGGGGGAAGTTCAGGTGTTTTGTACTCTGCTCGTCTCGGTCGTCTTGTCGGGTAGGTAGGCCTTAGCCCCTGCGCTTGTCCCAGGGCACGGTTCTCCGATCCTTTGTGGACCGAACCGGAGCCTCGGGTTCCCTCAATCCTACACAGGAGGCCGATATGGCCGAGAATTCCATACTCGACACCAGCCACGACGACGACCTCACTGACGAGGCTCTCGACCGCACGGACCGCACGAGTGGGGGGA
>JABIRQ010000287.1 GCA_018699755.1 Rhodospirillaceae bacterium
ACGCCGCCTTCCTCGAGGAAGCGGCCCAGGCGGACGCTGACCTCCTCGACATAGGGGGCGGCGACCGCGACCCGCTTGAGGCCCAGGGCGCGGCAGCCGGCCAGGATGCCGCCCGAGGTCGTGGTCGCGGGCGAGCCGGAGAACTCGGCGATCTGGCGCCGGATTGCGGCCTCGCCCTCCAGGCCGCGGATGAAGCTGGCCGAGGTGCAGGCGAAGCCGATGGCGGCCGGCGCGATGATCTTCAAACTATCGGCGCAGGGCTCCAGGGTGCCGTCATCGACCAGCCCGGACATGCTTTCGAGCCCGACATGGGCGCTGCGCAGGGGCTGGCGGGTGAAGTGCAGCGACACGCCGGGCGGGGCGAAGTCCCAGAACTCCCGATCCAGCGCCCCGTCGCCGGGGTAGATGATGCCAATGCGCGTGTCGGTCATGGCCGTGTCCTTTCGTTCAGGTCCCCGACTCAAACTCGCTCAAACCTGGCTCAGCAGGTCCTTGCGCGCGGTCAGGAAGTCCTCGAAGGCGGCGGCGAGGCCGTCGAACTCCTTGTCGCCCATGGGCAGGGAGAGGACCATCATGCCGCGCCGCGCGATGTAGTGGTCGCGGTCCAGCATGTCGAGATGGAACATGTCCTTGGCCGGGGCGTTGTCGGAATAGGCATCGGCGATCGAGTGGATCGGCTTGCGGTTGAAATGCACGCACATCATCGAGCCCATGCCGGTGATCTGGATGGGCAGGGCGTGCTTTTCGGCGATGCCTTGCAGGCGCTCGCGCAGCTTGTCGCCGCGGGCGTTGAACTCGACCGCGACGTCGGGCGTGTAGATCTGGCTGAGGCCCGTATAGCCCGCCGCCATGGTCAGGACGTTCTGGTTGAATGTGCCGGCATGGGGATAGGCGTCGGGCCGGCGCGGGTCGTAGCGATCCATGATGTCGGCCCTGCCGGCGAAGGCGCCGAAGGTCAGGCCGCCGCCGATGTATTTTCCGAAGGTCGTCATGTCCGGCATGATGTTGTGGATTTCCTGCGCGCCGCCGGGGGCGAGGCGCGAGGTCATGACTTCGTCGAAGATCAGGATGATGCCGCGTTTCGCGGTCTCGTCGCGCAGCATCTGCAGGTATTCGTGGGTCGCCGGAATGCAGCCCGCGCCGCCGGCCATCGGCTCGACCACCACGCAGGCCAGGTCGTCGCCATGCTCGGCGATTTGCTTCCGCGTGCCCTCCGGGTCGTTGTAGTTCGCGATCACGTAGTCGAAGGGCGCGTTGACCGGCGTCCCGCCGGGGCGGAAGGAGAGCACGCCGCCGTGATAGCCGCCCTCCATCACCATCACCTTGTTCCGGCCGGTGACGGCGCGGGCGGTGACGATTGCCATCATGTTCGATTCGGTGCCCGAATTGGTGAAGCGCACCCGCTCGACCGAGGGCCAGCGGTCGACGATGGCCTGGGCCAGCTTGGCCTCGGTCTCGTTGTGCCCGCCGAGGACGATGCCGTTGTCGAGCGCGGCCTTCACCGCGGCGACGATCTTGGCATTGGAATGGCCGTAGAGGCCGGCCGTGTATTCGCCCACGAAGTCGGCGTATTCGTGCCCGTCCACGTCCCAGACGCGGCAGCCCTCGCCCTTGGCCAGGGTCAGCGGGAAGGGGCTGTAGAACAGGACGGTGCGCGAATTGCCGCCGGGCAGGGCGGCGCAGGCCGCGTCATAGACCGACTTGCTCTTCGGGTTGTTCGCGGTGAAGCGTTGCGCCGCCTCGTCATAGGCGGCTTCCAGGCCGTAATTCCGCTGGGCTTCGACGTTCATGGCTCCCTCCCCGATGCCGTGTCCGATTCAGACAGCCAGACTACACCAGAACCGCCGCCCGGCGACAACGGGCGCGTGGCATGGCGGTTTTACGCTGGCCACCACTGTGCCAGTTCACCCTTCGAGACGCGCGCTGCGCGTGCTCCCCGGGATGAGGAGAAAACTGGATTCGACCTCACCCTGAGGAGCCGCCGCGAGGCGGCGTCTCGAAGGGCCTGCAGCCGTGTTCGGCACATCTCTACTGCGCTTCGGGCCAGCGCGATTCGGGCCGGTCGATGTCGACGCCGGCCATTTCCGCGATGAAGGGCACGATGCTGTTGATGTCGCGCTTCGCCCAGCCCTTGGCGAGCATCATCTGGTAGAGCTCGACGATCGGTCCGCCCAGGGGCATGGGCACGCCGAGGCTGCGCCCCAGCTCGTTGGCCAGGCGGAAATCCTTGTAGCGCAGGTCGACTGCGAAGCCGACGCCGTCCGGGTCGTCGCCGGTCCGCCGGGCGACGACCTCGTCCAGGGTCTGGCTGGCGGCGGCGGCGTTGCCGCAGACCTCCATCGTGCGCGTGGCCGGGATGCCCATGGCGGCGGCGATGGCGATGCCCTCGGCCAGGGCGATGCGGGTCGCCCCGGCGACATAGTTTGTCACCAGCTTCATGGCGCTGCCGCGCCCGACCGGGCCGATATGGTAGATGTAGCGGGCCATGGGGCGGAGGAGCGCCTCGGCGCGGGGGAAGTCCTCCTCGGACGCGCCGACGATGAAGGTGCCGTCGCCCTGGCGGATGGTGTCGGGTCCGGTCACGCCGGGACAAGGGGTGCTGATCGGCGCTTCGACATAGGCGATGCCGCGGGCCTTGGCACGACGCGCCATCTCGGTGCCGGTCGCCGGGTCGCTGCTGGTCGTGTCGACGATCAACAGGCCGGGGTTGGCGTTGGCGATGATGCCGGACGGGCCGTCGAGGACGGCACGCACGGCGGGCGGGCCGGGCAGGGAGAGGACGATCGCGTCGCAATCCGCCGCCAGGGCCGCGAGGTCTTCGACCGGCGTGGCGCCGGCCGCGCGCATCTCCTCGCCGCGCGCTAGGTCGCTGTCGACCACCGACAGCGCGCCGTGCGCCTTGATCAGATGCCGGGCAATCTCGCGCCCGACGGTGCCGTAGCCGACCAGGCCGATCTTTTCGTCCGCCATTGTTTCCTTCCTCCCTGTTGCGCCGAATCGCGACCTGCCTCCGATTGACAGGCGAAGCGCGCGGTCGCTACCGTTCTTTGCGTCGAGGGAGAAATCAAGGACATAGCTTATGAGCGACGGACGCTTCGACGGTCAGGTGGCCGTTGTGACCGGCGGTGCGCAGGGAATCGGCTTGGCCATCTCGCACCTGCTGGCGGAACGGGGGGCGACGGTCTGCATCCTCGACCTGGACGAGGGGTTGGCGGGCAAGACGGCCAAGGCGCTGGGCGAGGTCGGCCCCGAAGGGCGCGCCTATTTCGGCGACGTGACCGACGAGGCCAGCCTGATCGCGGCGCGCGACAGGATTCTGAGCGACTTCGGCCATGTCGAAGTGCTGGTCAACAATGCCGGGGTCTATCCCCATGCGACGATCCGCGAACTGACGGTCGAAACCTGGAACACGATGTTCGACGTCAACGCCAAGGGCGTGCTGTTGACGACCCGGACCTTCATGGATCCGATGATCGAGAAGAAATACGGTCGCATCGTCAGCATGGTCACCAACGACGCCTATATCGCCAAGCCGACGACGCCGGCCTATGCCGCCTCGAAGGCCGCCGTGCTCAGCCTGATCAGGACCTTCGCGCTGGAACTGGCGCCTCATCAGGTGCTGTGCAACGGGGTCAGTCCGGGCGCGGTGGCGACCGAGAAGACCAAGACCGCGAAATGGCTGGTCGAGAAGACGCCGCTGATTCCCCTGCGCCGCGCGGCGACGCCGGAGGATATGGCGGAATACGTCGCCTTCCTGTCGTCGAACCGCAACCGCTTCATGACCGGCGAGACGATCGTCACCAATGGCGGCTGGTCGATGTTCTAGTTCGCCGTTTCGGTCCTCATGCTGAGCCTGTCGAAGCATGAGGTTCGCACCACGGTGCCGCGCGGCCCTCGCCCTTCGACAGGCTCAGGACGAGGAGCATTCTTGGAAATGAGGGGAGACGGCCATGGCCGAGACGGATGAATTCAAGGGACAGGTCGCCGCGGTTACCGGCGGCGCGGTGGGGATCGGCTTCGCGATCTGCAAACTTCTGACCCAGCGCGGCGCGCAGGTCTGCATCCTCGACCTCGACGAGGGCAAGGCCGGCGAGGCGGCCAAGAAGCTCGGCGAGTGGGGCCTGGAGGGCCGCGCCTACAAGGTCGATGTGACGAAGGAAGCCACGCTCCAGAAGGCGCGGGACGCGATCCTCAAGGATTTCGGCCATGTCGAGATTCTGGTCAACAATGCGGGAATCTATCCCCAGGCCAGCCTGCGCGAGATCACCGTCGAAGGCTGGGACCAGATGTTCGACGTCAACGCCAAAGGCGTGCTGCTGACGACGCGGGTCTTCATGGACCCGATGATCGAGAAGAAATACGGGCGCATCGTCACCATCGGCACGATCGACGCCTACAACCCCAAGCCGACGACACCGCATTACGCCGCCTCGAAGGCCGCCGTGCTCAGCCTGATCAAGACCTTCGCGGCGGAACTGGCGCCCCATCAAGTGCTGTGCAACGGGGTCAGCCCAGGTGCAGTGGCGACCGAGCGGGCCAAGGCCTCGGACTGGCTGCCCAAGCGCCTGCCGCTGATTCCCCTGGGCCGGGCGGCGGAGCCGGAGGACATGGCGGAATACGTCGTCTTCCTGGCCTCGAACCGCAACCGCTTCATGACCGGCGAGACGGTCATTGCGAGCGGCGGCTTCACGATGATCTGAGGCTTCGCGATTCTCATGCTTCGCCCTTCGACAGGCTCAGGGGGTTCGGCATGAGGAAGGCAACCGCGATTTCGCCTCGTCCTGAGTCTGTTGAAGGGCGGGGCCGGCACGTCGTCGGAGGCGGAGCATGAGTGAGTTCGAAGGACGGGTGGCGGTGGTCACCGGCGGGGCGAGCGGGATCGGTTTTGCCATCTCCAAACTCCTGACGGAGCGCGGGGCGACGGTCTCGATCTGGGATCTCGATGACACGGCGGCGGGCGATGCCGCCGGCCGGCTCGACCGCGCCGGCCACGCCGCGGTGGATGTGACCGACGAGGGCGCCATCCTGGCCGCGCGTGACCGGGTGCTGGCCGATCACGGCCGTTGCGACATCCTGATCAACAACGCGGGCATCTATCCCCATGCGACGCTCCGCGAGATCACGGTCGAGGCCTGGGACCAGATGTTCGACGTGGATTCGAAAAGCGTCTTCCTCGCGACCCGAGCCTTCATGGATCCGATGATCGAGCAGCGCTACGGTCGCGTCGTCACCATCGTTTCCGAAGACGCCTATATGGCGAAGCCCTCGATCGCCCATTACGCGGCGGCTAAGGCGTCGCTTCTCAGCCTGATCAAGACCTTCGCCCTGGAACTGGCGCCGCATCAGGTGCTGTGCAACGGCCTCGCCCCGGGGCCGGTGGCGACCGAGCGGGCCAAGGGCCAAGCCTGGCTGGCCGAACGCATTCCGAAGATCCCGGTCCTGCGTGCGGCGGAGCCGGAGGACATGGCGGAATACGCCGTCTTCCTGGCCTCCGATCGCAACCGATTCATGACCGGCGAAACGATCATCGCCAATGGCGGCTATCTCATGGTTTGACGGACGCCCAAGGAGAGACAGGGTATGAGCGAGACGGAATTCGACGGCCAGGTGGCCGTGGTCACGGGGGCGGCGGGCGGCATCGGCTTCGCCATCGCCAAGCTGTTCGCCGAGCGCGGGGCGACCGCATCGATCTGGGACATCGACGGCGAAGCGGCCGCGGCCGCGGCCAAGCGCCTGAAGGAAATGGGCCTTAAGGCCCATAGCCAGGGCCTGGACGTGACCGACGAGGGACAGATCTTCGCGGCGCGCGACGCGACCCTGGCCGATTGCGGCCAGATCGACATCCTGGTCAACAATGCCGGGCTCTATCCCGAAGGCACGATCCAGGACATGACGCGCGAGGCCTGGGACCGGGTCTTCGCCGTCAACGTCACGGGCCCGTTCTTCCTGATGCGCGCCCTGATGGAGCACATGAAGGCGCGCAAATACGGCCGCATGGTCAATATCGTGACGGTCGACGCCTATATGGCCAAGCAGACCAAGCCGCATTACGCGGCGTCCAAGGCGGCGCTGTTGAGCGTGCTGAAGACCTACGCCATCGAGCTGGCGCCCCACGGCATCCTGGTCAACGGAGTCAGCCCGGGCGCGGTCGCGACCGAGCGGGCCAAACAGTCGGACTGGCTCGAGCCCCACAGCAAGAAGACGCCCGTGGGCTACGCCGCCGAGCCGGAGCAGATGGCCGAATACATTCTGTTCCTGGCCTCCAAGCGGAACATGTTCATGGCCGGCGAATGCATCATCGCCTCGGGCGGGTTCTACGTTTCCTCGTCATAGGCATTCGGTTCGGGCGGGGCAGAGGCGGGGCTTGCACGACATGGCGTGTGGTTGCGGTCGGCACTGCGCGCCCGTCTCACCGGACCTTGACCCCGTGGCGCGGGGAGGGATGCTAGGCGGGGAATAGCGATGGCCGGGGCGGATATGGATTCGAGTTTTCTCGCGGGCGTGCAGACCTTCATGGGCATGCCCTATTCCCACGATCTGTCGAAGGCCAAGGCGGCCGTTCTCGGCATTCCCTTCGATTGCGGGCTGCATGCCGTGCGCCTGGGCGCGCGCACCGGGCCCGCGGCCCTGCGCACCGGCTCGACCCTGGTGCGGCCCTATCAGCCGCCGCTCTACGATTTCAACGTGATCGAGGCGCTGGACGCGGTCGATTGCGGCAATGTCGATGTGGTGCTGGGCGACACGGCGGAGAGCTTTCGCCGCATCGAGGAGGCGGTCTGGGCCATCGTCGAGAGCGACACCATCCCGGTCACCTTCGGCGGCGACGGGGCGGTGACCCTGCCGCAGCTTCGCGCCCTCAAGCGCAAGTACCCGGACCTGGCCGTCCTCCATTTCGATGCCCATACCGACACCTACCAGGACAGCCCTGCGCCGGGGCCGGGGGCGAACATGCCCCAATACGACCCCTCGACGACCTTCTCCCGCGCGGCCGACGAAGGGGTGGTCGATGCCGAAGCCTCCATGCATGTCGGGCCGCGCGGCACGATCAGCCAGGGCGGCGTGTTCGATTTCACGCGCTCGAAAGGCTACGGCCTGATTTCGGGCGAGGACATGGCCGAGCTGGGCATCGCCGGCACCTTGGAGCGCATTCACGAACGCATGGCCGGGCGGCCGGTCTATCTGTGCTGGGACATGGATGTTTTCGACCCGTCCTGCGCGCCCGGCGTGTTCACCCCGACCTGGGGCGGGCTGACCGCGCGCGAGGGGCTCGAGTATCTGCACGGCTTGCGCGGCCTGGATTTCGTCGCCTTCGACGTGAACGCCCTCTCGCCGCTTCACGATGTCGGCGGGATGAGCGCCTTTCTGGCCGCGACGGTGGCGGCGGAATGCCTGTTCCTGGCCGCCGACCGGATCCGGCGGGCGGAGGGCGGGTGACGCTGTCGCCGCCAAGCGGCGACCCGGATATCCGGCGGCTCTACGAGGCCGACCGGCGCGATCACGCGAAAGAACCCCGGCTCGGCACCAAGGCCCGAGCGGGGCAGGTCGAGCGCGACCGCAAGCGCCGGGCCGAGCTCGGCGAGATCATTTCGCGCGGCGGGTTGCGCGAGCCCATCGACCATTGTCGGGCGGCGGCCGTCTTCCTGCACGGCGAGACGGTGGAGGAGATGGGCCTGGCGCGGCAATGCGCCCTGGCCTGCGTGGAGGGCGGTTACGAGCCGGGGCGGCGCATCGCGGCCGAGGCGCTCGACCGCTGGCTCATGCTCCAGGGCAGTCCGCAGAAATTCGGCACCCAGACGGTTCCCGACGGCACACGCTTCCGCCTCTGGGATGTCGAGCCCGCGACCACGGAGGAGGAGCGCGCCGAATGGGGCGTGCCGTCCCTGGCCGAGCTGGAGACCCAGGCGGAGGAGCGCAGCAAGCGCGAACGCCAGCCGCCCCTCGAGGCCATGCCCGCATGGCTGCAAGCCGCCGTCCGTCGCTGGAGCGCATAGAAAAGGGGACTGTCCCCTTTTTAGATGGGCGGCCGCCAAGCGGGCCAGCCGATGCGCGGTTCCAGGGCCTTGCCGATGCGGAGCGCCGTGAGGTCGTCGTGGCGGCGGCCGACGATCTGGATCGCCGTGGGCAGCTCCGCCACCGTGCGTCCGCTCGGCACCGAGAGAGCCGGGCATTGCGGGATCTGGTTGAAATGCGCGGTCATCTCGATGCCGCGGTAGCGGCCCCGGTCGTCGATATAGTCGAAATCCGCATCGTCCATCGTCGCGTCGGGCGCGGGGATCGGCATGGTCGGGCAGAGGAAGGCGTCGTAGCGCTCGAACACCGGGCGGAAGATGGCCCAATGCTCGCTCCGCATCAGCTCCGTGGATTTGACCGTCACCCCGTCCTTCGCCTGGGCCTTGCGGATCAGGGCGACCAGGCCCGGATCCATCCGGTCGGCCCATTCGTCGAGCTTGTCGCCCAGCATGATCGCGTAATAGATCCCGCCCTGGCACCAGCGCGGGTCGAGCCGGGTCGGCAGGCCGGAGATCTTCACCTCCTCGACCGTCGCGCCCGCCTCGCGCAGGGCGTCGAGGGCGGCCATGAAATTGGCCGCGACCTCGTCGTCGATGGTCTGGTAACCGAGATCCAGGCTCCAACCGAGGGTCAGGCCGCGCACGTCGCCGTCGATCGGCAGGGGCATGTCGAGCGGCTCGGGCAGGGTCTGGATATCGGCCTCATGGGGGCCGTTGGTCACGTCCAGGAACAGGGCCGCGTCGTCCACCGTCCGGGCGATGGGGCCGAAATGCCAGGACTGGTCGAACAGGCTGGGCATGATCTCGAAGGGAATGCGCCCGAAGCTCGGCTTGTGGCCGACGATGCCGCACCAGGCTGCGGGCCCGCGCACCGAGCCGCCGGAATCGGAACCTTCGGCGAGGGGCACGCAGCCCGCCGCCACCGCCGCACCCGAGCCGCCGGAGGAGCCCGAGGGGGTTTTCGTGAGGTCCCAGGGATTGCGCGTGATGCCCCAGAGCGGGCTGTCGGTGAACCAGGAGAAGGCGTATTCCGGCGTGGTCGTCTTGCCCAGCAGGATCGCCCCGGCGTCGATCTGGCGGGAGACCACGACGGCGTCCTCCTCCGGCACCCAATGCTCGTGGATGCGCGAGCCGCGGGTCGTGACCTTGCCCTTGGTCGGGGTCAGGTCCTTGATCGCGATGGGCAGGCCGTGCATGGGGCCGAGATCGTCGCCGCGCATGACGGCGGCCTCGGCCGCCTTGGCCTTGTCGCGCGCTTCCTCGGGATAGAATGCGCAGAAGGCGTTGAGCTTCGGATTCACGGCCTCGACGCGGGCGATCGCGTTGTCGATCAGCTCGACCGGCGAGAGTTCCTTGCGGCGGATCGCTTCGGCCAGTTCC
>JABIRQ010000147.1 GCA_018699755.1 Rhodospirillaceae bacterium
AGCCGCCTACTCCGCCGCAGCCTCGAACGCCGTGCGCTCGCGCGGGAAGATCACTTCGACTGTGGTGCCCTTGCCCAGCGCGCTATCGATTGCGAGGTCCGCGCCGTGGAGTTCGGCGAGGCGTTTGGCCAGGGGCAGGCCAAGACCGGTGCCCTCGTCCTGGCGGATATGCGGATTGCCGATCTGTCCGAATTCGGCCAGGGCCACCGGCACGTCCTCGGGCGCGATTCCGACGCCGGTATCCGTAACGAAAATCGCGATGCGCCCATCGACGCCGAGCTGGGCGCCGGCGGTCACCCGACCGCCGGACCGGGTGAATTTGACCGCATTCGACAGCAGGTTGATGAGGATCTGGCGGCAGCGCAACTCGTCGGCGCGCAGGCGCGGCAGGTCGTTCGCCGCTTCGAAATTCAAGGTCAGGCCATTGCGCTTCGCGCTGTCCGTCACAAACGTCATCGCGCTCTGGATCAAGTGCCGCAAGTCGAGTTCGTCCTCGTGCAGTTCGATCTGCCCGACCTCGGCTTTGGAGACATCCAGGATGTCGTTGATCATTTCCAGAAGATGGTGCCCGCTGGAGTGGATATCGGCGGCGTATTGCCGGTAGCGAGCCTGGCCAAGGGGGCCGAACGTCTCGCTTTCCAGCACTTCCGAGAAGCCGATGATCGCGTTCAGCGGCGTGCGCAACTCATGGCTCATATTGGCCAGGAAGTCGGTCTTCGCCCGGCTCGCCTGTTCGGCTTCGTCGCGGGCCTGGCGCAGTTCGCGAGTGCGCAGCCGGACGATACCTGAGACCACCGCATTCTGTTGCACGAACAGGGCCAGCAACAAAGCGACAAGGAGCGCCATCATCGTCCCGGCAACCATGATGATCCGGCCCCGGCTTAAATGCGGCCCGCCAGCGAAATCAGGCATTACATCCCAATAGAGTCCCCAACTCGATTGCCCTTGGACAATGTGTGTGAACAGGGTTTCTTGTACGTTGTTCGGCGGTTGGACATCGCCCACGACCGCGACCGGGGTCTCGAGCCGGGTGTCCGCCGGGTCGAAATAAACGACCCGCAGGCGCAGGCCATACGGTGTCGCCGTGGCCAGATCCTCGAAAAATCCGGTGATATTCAGCAGGCCGACCAGAACACCGCGCTGATCTCCGCTTTTGGTGGAGAACGCAATAACGGCGCATGTCTGCGCGTCGTTCATTTTGAAGGCTGGGCCGAGCACGACCTGCTCCGGCGTGTGATAGGCGAGCGAAACGGCTTCGCGCATGGCATCGACAGCCGCGAGGTCGTTGGCCGGTGCAAACAACCCGCCACCGGGCATGGAAGTCAGGATAACCGGGAAATGCTCCGCCATGTCCGGCGCCCGCTGCCCCGGCATGCTCGGATCCGTCATAACCGCGCCCAGAGCACGTTCATACGACTCGCGCTCGTTGCCATTCACCCGCCGCACGAATGCATAACCATGGAATCGCAGGGGTGCGTCGCCGGACTGCACCACATTGGCCGCAGCGACGAACTCCGCCGGAGAAACACCATCGGTATCCAGAAACAGGCCGGAAAAACTACGCAGGGAGGAACGGCCCTGCTCCATGGAGAATCGAGCCGTCTGGCTCAGCCACCCGGCCTCCCGCTGCGCTTCGATCCGCCAGTCTTTCTCTGCGTCAGCGTTTACCCAATAGCCGACCCAAACCGCCGTGCCGATTCCCGCGAATAGGACGGCGGCGACGAGCATCATCCGCGAGATGGATCCACCTGGACCGACGCTGTCCTCGGAAGGCAGTTCTCGGATATTCGTCATTCATGTCACCGGCACGTTCGTCCGGCATGATACACCGGCACGTTCGTCCGGCATGATACACCGGCACGTGTATATTCAACGGAGAGCACACTGCCCAAACAGCAATATTGGGGTCTCTTCAGAGCAATCGCGACCCTGATCGTATCGGTGCTGGTTTATCCTGCGATTTCCGCTTCGGATTCGGCACCGCCTCTAACGCTCGACCTGCCGCTTGCTTGCACGCTCGGGAGCGACTGTTGGGTCATCAACTACTTCGATAGCGATCCGGGCCCGGGTGCGGCGGACTTCGCCTGTGGCCCGCGCACTTACGACGACCACAAGGGCACGGATTTTGGCCTGCTCGACCGCCGCGCCATGGCGGCCGGCGTTGCGGTCCTCGCCGCCGCCGACGGCACGGTCGCGACGCTGCGCGACGGTATGCCGGACAGCGGATTGGAGACGCCGGCCGATATTCTCGCCGGCCGGGACTGCGGCAACGGCGTGATGATCGAGCATGGCGACGGGTGGAGCACCCAGTATTGCCACATGCGCATGGGTTCGATTTCGGTCGTCGAGGGTCAAACGGTTGCCCGAGGCGAAAGCCTGGGCCTGGTCGGCATGTCCGGCCGTGCCGAGTTTCCCCATCTCCACATCACCCTGCGCCAGGCCGAGACCGTGCTCGACCCGTTTACCGGACTGCCCCAAGGCAGCTCTTGCGACGAACGCGGAACCCCTGTTTGGTCGGCCGATACCGGACTTTCCTATCGCCCTTTCGTCCTGCAATCCATCGGCTTCGCATCCGCTCCGGTCGAGCGGAGCGCCCTCCAGCAGAGTGCCTCTTCGCCGAAGAATCTGCCGCGCGACGGCGAGGCCCTGGTGCTTTGGGCGCAGGTTTACGGGGTACAGGACGGCGATCGGTTGAGTTTGCGGATCGAAGGCCCCGGCGGCCGGGTCCTGACGGACGAAACCGTCGAACTTTCCAAGACCCAAGCCTATCGCATGGCCTTCGCCGGGCGGCGTACGCCCGAAAACGGCTGGCCTGCCGGGTCCTATCGCGGAACGGTGCGGATGGCGCGGCCCGGGGCAAACGGCCCGGCCGAGGCTTCACGCATGATCGAGGTCGAACTGCGCTAGGCGCCGAGAGCGCCCAGAACCGCCGCGTGATGGCGGATGTGGTCGCCGATGAAACTGGCAATGAAGTTATAGCTGTGGTCGTAGCCGGCACGGCGGTTGAGGGTCAGGGGCCGCCCCGCCTCCCGACACGCTTCTTCTAGAAGTTCGGGCTTGAGCTGCTCGGCCAGAAAACCGTCGGCCAGCCCTTGATCGACCAGGATCGCCCGGTCGTCGCGCAAGCCGCGCACCAGTTCCGTCGCGTCGTACTCCGTCCAGGCCGCGCGGTCGGGGCCGAGGTAGCCGGCCAGCGCCTTCTCCCCCCAGGGGCAGCGCATCGGCGCGCAGATCGGCGCGAAGGCGCTGATCGAACGAAACCGCTCGGGGTTGCGCAAACTGCAGACCAAGGCGCCATGGCCGCCCATGGAATGGCCCATGATGCCCGCGCGGGCCGGATCGACCGGAAAGTGCGTGGCGATCAGGGCCGGCAGTTCCTCGACCACGTAGTCGTACATCCGGTAATGGGCGCGCCACGGCTCTTCCGTCGCATTGACGTAGAAACCCGCGCCCTGGCCGAAATCGTAGGCCTCGTCGTCGGCGACACCGTCGCCGCGCGGGCTGGTATCGGGAGCCACCACGGCCATCCCAGATTCGGCGGCGTAACGCTGCGCCCCGGCCTTGGTCGTGAAGTTGTCCTCCGTGCAGGTCAGGCCCGAGAGCCAGTAGACGACCGGCACCGGCCCCTCCTCCGCTTGCGGCGGGAGATAGACGGAGAAGCGCATCGTGCAGGCCGTGGAGGCCGCCGGGTGGGAATAGACCCCCTGCACGCCGCCGAAGCTCTTCGCTTCGGAGATCGTTTCGACCGCTGCGCTCATGCTGCTCGCACCTTGACCATGGTTTCAAAAAAAGCGGGGTTTCAAAAAAGACGCGGGCGGTCCAAAAGCGCGCCCGCGCGGCCGATCCTGACCCTCCGGATTAGTACACCACGACGCTGCGGATCGATTCGCCCGCATGCATCAGGTCGAAGCCGTTGTTGATGTCGTCCAACGGCATGGTGTGGGTGATCAGATCGTCGATATTGATCTTGCCGTCCATGTACCAGTCGACGATTTTCGGCACGTCGGTCCGGCCCTTGGCGCCGCCGAAGGCCGTCCCGCGCCAGACCCGGCCGGTGACGAGCTGGAAGGGCCGCGTGCTGATTTCCTGGCCCGCGCCGGCCACGCCGATGATGACGCTCTCGCCCCAGCCCTTGTGGCAGCATTCGAGGGCCTGGCGCATGACATTCACGTTGCCGATGCATTCGAAGCTGTAATCCGCGCCGCCCTTGGTCAATTCGACGATATGGGCGACGAGATCGCCTTTGACGTCGTTCGGGTTGACGAAATGGGTCATGCCGAATTTCTCGGCCAGTTCCTTGCGTTTCGGGTTGAGGTCCACGCCGACGATCATGTCCGCGCCGACCAGCCGCGCGCCCTGGACGACGTTGAGGCCGATCCCGCCCAGGCCGAAGACCACGACATTCGCCCCCGGCTCGACCTTCGCCGTGTTGATGACCGCGCCGATACCCGTGGTGACGCCGCAGCCGATGTAGCAGACCTTGTCGAAGGGCGCGTCCTCGCGGATTTTGGCGAGGGCGATCTCGGGCAGCACGGTGAAGTTCGAGAAGGTCGAACAGCCCATGTAGTGATAGATCGTCTCGCCGCCGAGCGAAAAGCGGCTCGTGCCGTCGGGCATCAGGCCCTGGCCCTGGGTTGCGCGCACGGCCTGGCACAGGTTGGTCTTGCCCGACAGGCAGTATTCGCACTGCCGGCATTCCGGGGTGTAGAGCGGGATGACGTGATCGCCCTTCTTGACGCTGCTCACGCCGGGCCCCGTATCGACGACGACGCCGGCGCCTTCATGACCCAGG
Organism: Rhodospirillaceae bacterium; assembly: GCA_018699755.1. Taxonomy (GTDB): domain Bacteria; phylum Pseudomonadota; class Alphaproteobacteria; order CADEGL01; family CADEGL01; genus JABIRQ01. The sequence continues at coordinate 4,793 of JABIRQ010000147.1, forward strand.
ATCGAGGGAAAGATGCCTTCGGGGTCGCCGCCGGACAGGGTGAACTCGTCCGTATGGCAGATGCCCGTCGCCTTGATCTCGACCAGAACTTCCCCAGCCTTGGGGCCGTCGAGCTGGACCGTCTCGATCGAAAGGGGCTTGCCGGCCCCTTGGGCGACGGCTGCGCGCGTTTCCATTCCGCTCTCCCTGATGCGTGTTGCCCGATGAGTATCGAACTCGATTATTCGGCGATTGTCGTTGCGCGGCATGATTCCAGCGGCGGGGTGGCCGCGCAAGCCTTGCCGTGCTCTTGCCCGAGTCCCCGGCCTTGGCCATGCTGAGCCGCTCACCGAGGGGCCGCCGGTTGAGGGGGACGGCGCAATGGAGGCATTGCAAAGCGGGGTGGGCCTGCTCGGCCTAACGGCGATCGCCTGGTTGGTCGGCCGGCAAGCGCCCAGGCTGGCGCTGCGCACGGCGGCCAGCGGCCTTTTGATTCAGCTCGCCCTGGGCGCCGTGCTTCTCAAGCTGCCGGGCATGCGCTCGGTCTTCGCCGCGCTGAACGACATCGTGCTGGCCCTTCAGCGCGCGACCCAGGCGGGCACGTCTTTTGTGTTCGGTTATGTCGGCGGCGGCGACGCGCCCTTCACGGTGACGAAACCGGCGTCGAGTTTCATCCTGGCCTTCCAGGCCCTTCCTTTGATTTTGCTCGTCAGCGCGTTGAGCGCCCTGCTCTTCTATTGGCGGATCCTGCCCCTGGTGGTGCGCGGCTTCGCCTGGGTGCTGCAGCGAACCATGGGTCTGGGCGGCGCCGTGGGCGTCGCGACGGCGGCCAATGTCTTCATCGGCATGATCGACGCGCCGCTGCTGATCCGGCCTTATCTCGCCAAGCTGTCGCGCGGCGAATTGTTCATCGTCATGGTGGTCGGCATGGCCACCGTCGCCGGCACGGTGATGGTGCTCTACGCCTCCATCCTCGCGCCGGTTATCCCCGAGGCGATGGGCCATATCCTGGCCGCATCGCTCATCAGCGCCCCGGCGGCGGTGATGGTGGCCCGCCTAATGGTGCCCGACGACAGCCCGCCGACGCCGGGGGACCTGGCCCCCGATCCGGAGGTGCGTTCGTCGATGCAGGCCATTGCGAACGGCACGATGCAGGGCATCACCCTGCTCGCGGCCGTGATCGCCATGTTGATTGTCTTCGTCGCCCTGGTGGCCCTCGTCAACGAGATGCTGGGCCTCCTCCCCTGGGGTGGAGAAGGCGGGCTCCGGCTCGAGGAACTGGCGGCCTATGTCATGTGGCCCCTGGCCTGGCTGTGCGGCGTGCCGGCGGGCGAAGCGATGGCCTTCGCGCGCCTGCTTGCGGTGAAAACCGTCATCAACGAGCTGGCGGCCTATGTCGATCTCGCGGGCAGCGGCGGCGAGGCCTTGTCCGAAAGAAGCCGTATGATTGCAACCTACGCGCTTTGCGGCTTCGCCAATTTCGGCAGCCTCGGAATCGTCATTGCGGGCCTGGGGGCGATGGCGCCCGAGCGGCGCGGCGAAATCGTCTCTCTCGGTTTCCTCTGCCTGGTTGGCGGCACTCTCGCGACATGCATGACGGGCGCGGTCGTCGGCTTGTTGGGCATTTGATCCGATGGCCGGGCGTTCCGGTCCGATCGCGGCGCGACGTTGAGATTTCGCGGCGCGCGTGAAACACTGATCGCGGTGGCCTATGGGACCGGACAAGGGCGGAAAACGGCCCGGCGACGGCGCGAATGGAGTGGCAATGGTCAAGGTGGGATTGACGGTGCGTGAAGTGGTTCGGGGCTTGCTCAAGGGGTCCGCTTTCGCGGCCGTCCTGGCCTTGGCCACCGTGAGCCCGGATGCCGTGCGATCACAGGAATTCGATGCGGGTTGGCAAGCCTATCAGGCCGGCGACTACGCGACGGCGATCGACATCTGGCAGCCCCTTGCGGAGGCTGGCGATCCGCGCGCCCAGTACAATCTCGGCTCCCTCTACTACGACGGTCGGGGCGTCCCCCAGGATCGGGATTTGGCCATCAAGTGGTGGGGCGAAGCGGCGGGCCAAGGCGTGATCGAGGCCCAACACAATCTAGGCTTGGTCTTCCTTTCCGGCG
>JABIRQ010000155.1 GCA_018699755.1 Rhodospirillaceae bacterium
AACACTCGCGGACCGGCGATCCCCCCATTGGGTGCAATGGTGGGGTCAGGGTGCGTCCCTGTATGATTGGCGCGGACCCTAGGCTGGACCTTCGCGCGCGTCAAGCGATCAGGGAGTCCCTCAGATCGAGGCGAGCAAGGCGATCAGCACCACCGCGCAGCCCAGGCCGAGGGCCAATTCGGGCAGATGGCGGCGCAACGGCCGAACGGCGCGGCGGCCGAACAGGCGCGCGGCATAGCGCCCGCCGCGATCCTCGGCCGCAGTCGGGCCGAGCCGGTCTTCCGTTTCCTCCAGGGCGGCGAAGCTCTCCACCTCCGCCTCCATGCTCGTTTCCGAGGAGGATCAGTATGACCCAGGCGGCGATGCGAGTCGAACCATGCGGCCGCCCGCCGCTTGCGGGCATCCGGCCTGCTGTGATGATATGCAGGGGATCCCGTTCCCACTCAATCTTCGCATCGCCGAGGACACCGGACCCATGGCCCACAAGCTGCTCGAAGGCTCCTTCGTCGCTCTGCTGACCCCCTTCAACGAAGACTATTCCGTCGATTGGGAGGGCTTCCGCACCCTGCTGGAATTCCACGCGGCCCACGGCACCAGGGCGGTGCTGATCATGGGCTCGACCGGCGAGGCCTCGATGCTGGCGCCGGAGGAGAAGAAGGAGATCATCTCCAAGACCCTGGCCATGCGCACCGGCAAGATGGAGCTGTGGTACGGCTGCACGGGCGCCCATACGGACGCCACCCTGTCGACCGTGCGCCATGCCAGCGCCGAGGACGCCGACGGCATCGTCGTGACCATCCCATCCTATGTCGTGCCGCCCGAGGCCGATTCGATCGACTATTTCCTCGAAGTGGCCGATGCCGCGACCGTGCCGGTCGGCGTCTACAACAACCCGACGCGGGTGAAGACCGACCTGTCGGCCGAGGCGATGATCAAGATCGCGAGCCACGAGAATATCGTGCTGCTGAAGGAGGCGACCTCGCGCGGCAACCAGATCGCCCAGATCGCCCGCGCCGGCCAGCACCTCTCCATCATGTGCTGCGATTCGCCCAATCTGGGCCTGGTCATGCAGGTGATGAGCCTGGGCGGCCACGGCACGGCCAATATGGGCGGCAACATCATCCCCGAGGAGATGGCGACGATCTCGGTGCCCTGGCGCGATTTCGGCCAGGTCGAGGCCTTCCGCGAAACCTATCTGCGGGTCCTGCCGCTGCTGCATTTCCACTATTCGGCCATCAACCCGGTCGCGGTGAAGGCCCTGGCGCGTGCCCTCGGCCTGCCGGCCGGCCCGTTCCGCCGCCCCTTGAAGGGGTTGGAGGGCGCGGCCCTGGCCAAGGGCGTGGAGATCGTGCGCGAACTCGGCATCGCCGAAAAATACGGCTACACCCTCGATCCGACCAACAAAGTCACGACCATCGGCGCCGCGCGCGCGGCGGCCGAATAGACCGCCGCCAACAGGGAGCAAACCCATGTCCGCCTATCTGATCTTCCGTGTCTCCAACGTCACCGATCCGGCCAAAATGCAGAAATACCGCGAGGATTCACCGGCCACCATCGACGCCTTCGGCGGCCGCCTGCTTGCCGCCGGCGAGGCCGAAACCCATGAGGGCCCCAAGGAGACGGCGCGCACCGGCATCATCGAGTTCAAGGATATGGACACCGCCCGCGCCTGGATCACTTCGCCCGAATACAAGAAGGTCCAGGAAGCCCGCATGGGCGCGGCGGACATCCAACTCATCCTGGTCGACGGCTTGCCGGGTTAGACTCTTCGAAGCACCCGATTCTTCTCACTCCCACCCCGACCCTCCCCCATCGAGGGGGAGGGAGGTCTTCCATGTCATGCCTCAGTTCCCCCTCCCCCCTTGTGGGGGCTTGAGGGGCGAAACCCATCAAGTGGGTGGGGGGTAAAATAGGCGCTTTCATAGTGCCCGCGTTCCGCACACCCGTTGGACAAGGCCGGGCCGTGGGCCATATAAGGCCGATCATGGCCACGACGCCTTTCATGAAGATGCACGGCCTGGGCAACGACTTCGTCGTGCTCGACGGCCGGACGCATCCGATCCGCCTGGATCCCGAACGCGCCCGCGCGATCAGCGACCGGCGCCTGGGGGTGGGCTGCGACCAGCTCATCGTCATGCATCCGCCGCGCGCTTCCGGGGCCGAAGTCTTCATGCAGATCCTCAACGCCGACGGCGACGAGGTCGAAGCCTGCGGCAACGCCTCGCGCTGCGTGGGCGACCTGCTGATGCGCGAGAGCGGGCGGGACAGCAGCGTGATCGAGACGGTCTACGGCCTGTTGCCGGCGGAGCGCACCGAAGGCGGGCTGGTCGCGGTCGATATGGGGCGCGCGCGGGATCGCTGGGACGAGATTCCCCTGGCGGGCGAGGTGGACACCGATCACGTCGATATCTCGGTCGGCCCCTTTTCCGACGGCTGCGCGGTCAATATCGGCAACCCCCATATCGTCTTCTTCGTCGAGGACATGGACACGATCGCCATCGAGGAATACGGCCCCCTGGTCGAGAAGCATCCCCTGTTTCCCCGGCGGACCAATGTCGAGGCCGTGCAGGTCCTGGACCGCGACCGGCTGCGCATGCGGGTCTGGGAGCGCGGCGTGGGGGTTACGCGGGCCTGCGGTTCGGGCGCCTGCGCAGCCCTGGTTGCCGCCGCCCGGCGGGGCCTGAGCGCGCGCAAGGCCGAGGTGATCCTGGACGGCGGCCCGCTCGTCGTCGAATGGCTGGAGAACGGCCATGTCCGCATGGCCGGGCCCGTGGCGCTGAGCTTCACGGGCGAGCTGGCCCCCGATCTAGCCGGCGATCTAGCCGGCGATCTGGCCGTCTGACCCCGCCATGGCCGCCCCCGACATCCTGACCTTCGGCTGCCGCCTGAACGCCTACGAGTCCGAAATCATGCGGAGCTTGGCGGCGGGGCGCGACGACATCGTGATCGTCAACACCTGCGCCGTGACCAAGGAAGCCGAACGCCAGGCACGCCAGGCGATCCGCCGCACCGCGCGCGAGCGGCCCGGCGCCAGGATCGTTGTCACCGGCTGCGCCGCCCAGATCGACCCGGACCGCTTCGCCGCGATGCCCGAGGTCGCCCAAGTCCTGGGCAATGTCGAGAAGCTGGACCCGAAAAGCTGGGCGCCGGAAGCGGACGGGGCGGTCCTGGTCGGCGACATCATGGCCGTGACCGAGACGGCAGGGCATCTGATCGACGGCTTCGGCGAACGCGCCCGCGCCTTCGTCCAGGTCCAGACCGGCTGCGACCACCGCTGTACCTTCTGCATCATTCCGTTCGGGCGTGGGCCGAGCCGCAGCGTGCCCATGGGCCGGATCGCCGAGCAGACCCGCCGCCTGGTCGAGGCGGGCTACCGCGAGGTCGTGCTGACCGGGGTGGACATGACCGCCTATGGCGCGGACCTGTCGGGCCGGCCGAACCTGGGCCAGATGGTCCGCCGCCTGCTGGCCGCCGTGCCGGAGCTGCCGCGCCTGCGCCTGTCCTCCCTTGACGCGGTGGAGATCGACGCGGACCTGATGGCCCTGTTCGGCGAGGAAGAGCGCCTGATGCCGCATCTCCATCTGAGCCTGCAGGCGGGGGACGACATGATCCTGAAGCGCATGAAGCGGCGCCACAGCCGGGCCGATGCCGTGACCCTTTGCGCCGAGATCCGCCGACGCCGGCCGGATACCGTGTTCGGCGCCGACCTGATCGCCGGCTTCCCGACCGAGACCGACGAGATGGCCGAGAACAGCCTGCGCCTGATCGAGGATTGCGGCCTGACCCATCTGCACGTCTTTCCTTTCTCAGCCCGACCGGGCACCCCGGCGGCGCGCATGCCCCAGGTGCCGGGCGACCTGCGCAAGGCGCGGGCGGCGCGCTTGCGACAGGCGGGCGAAGCGGCGTTCCGCCGCCACCTGGACGACCAAGTCGGCCGGATCGCGCACGTCCTGGTCGAGGAGCCGGGCTTCGGCCGGTCGGAGCATTACGCCCCCGTGCGCCTGGGCCATGCGGCCGAGGCGAGCGAAATCGCGGCCGTGCGGGTCGCCGGGGTTCGCGACGGCGAACTGATCGCGGCGGCGGCATGAGCGACGACCCCACCAAGGGCACGGAAGAACAGGCCGAAGGCGGGCGCTGGTTCGGGCGCCTCAAATCCGGGCTCGGCCGCTCCTCCGACAAGTTGACCGGCGGCATCGCGGATATCTTCACCAAGCGCAAGCTGGACGAGGAGTCCCTGGCCGAGCTGGAAGAGCTGCTGATCATGGCCGATCTCGGTCCCGCGACAGCGGCCAAGGTGGCGGATGATTTCGCCGGCGCGCGCTTCGGCAAGGAGGTCACGCCGGAAGAGGTGCGCGGCGCCCTCGCCGAACAGATCGCCGCCATCCTGGAGCCCGTCGCCCGGCCGATGGAAATCGACCCCGCGAAGAAGCCCTTCACCGTCCTCGTCGTGGGGGTCAACGGCACGGGCAAGACGACGACCATCGGCAAGCTGGCCAAGCGCCTGCGCGACGAAGGCCGCTCCGTGATGCTCTGCGCCGGCGACACCTTCCGCGCCGCGGCGATCGAACAGCTTCAGATCTGGGGCGAGCGGATCGGCGCGCCCGTCGTCGCGGGCCAGCAGGGCGCAAATCCGGCTGGCCTGGCCTTCGACGCCTTCGTGCGGGCCAAGGCCGAGGGGGCCGACGTGCTGCTGGTCGACACGGCGGGCCGCCTGCACAACAAGGCGCATCTGATGGAGGAGTTGGAGAAGATCATCCGCGTGCTGCGCAAACATGACGACAGCGCGCCGCACGCGACCCTGCTGGTGCTCGACGCCACCACGGGCCAGAACGCCCTGGCCCAGGTCGAGACCTTCCAGAAGGCCGCGCCCCTGACCGGCCTGATCGTCACCAAGCTCGACGGCTCGGCCCGGGGCGGGGTGATCGTCGCCCTGGCCGAACGGTTCGGCCTGCCCGTCAACGCCGTGGGCGTCGGCGAGGGCGCCGAGGACCTGCGCCCCTTCTCCGCCCGCGACTTCGCGCGCGGCTTGATGGGGCTAGGCGACCAATGACCCTGCGCAACGAAACCGAAATCGCCGGCTGGCACGCCCATATCTATTACAAGGATGCCGAGGAGCGCGGCCATGCGGCGGTGCTCCGCAAGGCAATCGAGGCGCGCTTCGAGATGCGCATGGGGCGCTGGCGGGACGACCCGGTCGGGCCGCATCCCCGGCCGATGTTCCAGGTCGCCTTTGAGCCCGAGGTCTTCGCCGCGATCGTGCCCTGGCTGGCGCTCAACCGCGGCCCGCTGGCCATTCTGATCCACCCGGAGACGGGGGATTCCGTGCCCGACCATGCCGAGCACGCCCTCTGGCTGGGCGAAAAGCTGCCTCTCGACATCGATTTCCTGCGCAACTTCGATTCGGCCTGAGGCGGTCGGCGGTCGGCTCCTCGGCCCCAGCCCCCTCACCCAGCTTCGCCTAGGCGCAAAAGCGCCAAGGCTGCGCAACCCTCTCCCCCTGGTGAGGGAGAGGGACAAGGGGGGGCCATCCGAATCTTGAGAACCCACGCTGTTCCCCTCGCCCCCCGGGATCGGGGGGAGAGGGTTGCGCAGACTTGGCAAGGCGCAGCCGATCCTAGCCGGAGCTGGGTGAGGGGGTACGACGATCGTCGTCGGAGACGCCCCCTATGGTTGCGCCGCTCGTGCCACTCAGCCTTCGTCCAGGGCCTCCAGGGTCCAGGCAACGAGGGATTGGATCGAATGCTCGCTGTTGACCCCGAAGGCGGGATCGACGACCAGGGGACCGGGGCGGTAGCCGATATTGCCGAGGCCGCGCTGGACCGAGTTCACGATGGTCACGTCCTCGGCCACCGTGGTGTCGAGGTCCTGGCGGGCCAGGCCTTCGATGACGTCGGAGGCTACGCCCTCGGGCGTGTACCAGCCGCGGTAGACGATCACCGAATCGACCCCGTCGGGGCGCCACAGATAGGTGTTCAGCACCCCGCCGGGATAGACCTGGAAGGAAAAGCCGGGCCACAGAAACCACGAGCTGTACTGCCCCGCATGCTCACTCGCGGAGAGGTCGACCGGGTAGGTCATGCGCTCGAGATTGGCGGCGACCGTGGTGTGGCGCAGGCAATAGCCCTGGGGCCGGATATCGTACATGTCAGGATCGACCACGCCGTTGGAGAAGGTCGGGTGGGTGACCCGGCAGTGGTAACACTCGTTGTAGTTCTCGACCGAGACCTTCCAGTTGCAGGCCTCGGGCACCGCGTTCGTCAGCACCGGGCGCAACGCCTCGATCCCCGGCACATAGGCGCGAAGCTGGTGCTCCAGATCGGGATACCACTCGGCCATGGGCGCCGCCTCGGGATCCAGGTTCACGAAGACGAAGCCGCAGAAGACCTCGACCTTCGCTTCCGTCAGACAGATCGCCGAAGCGTCGAAGCCCTGCACCTTCTCGGCATTGGGCGCGCCGCGCAGGCGGCCGTCGAGTTCGTAGGCCCAGGCGTGATAGGGGCAGCGCAGCACGCGGGCGTTGCCGCGACCCTCGACCAGTTCGTGGGCGCGGTGCATGCAGACATTGTGAAAGACGCGGATGGCGCCCTCGCGGTCGCGCAGGGCGAACAGACCCTGGCCGCAGATGTCGAAGGCGAGATAGTCGCCGGGCTGCGCGATTTCCGACTGGTGGCAGGCATATTGCCAGGTGCGGAAATGGACCGCCCGCTTCTCCCGCTCGTAGATGTCCGGGTCCGTGTAGTAACGCCCGGCCAGCGCCGTGGCCGGCGCACGCATCGATACCGCCGCTTCCGCCATCGCCCTTACTCCCCGTCCTTCCAGTAGACGCCCAACTCGTGCCGGCGCCGGTGAAACCGCTCGATATTCGCGATCACCGCCGGATCGGCATCGGCCACCACGAAAGCCATGATCGCCTCAAGCAAGGCCATCACCGCCACCGTAGAAGTAAAAAATTGCGGCGTCCCGGTCGGCACGACGAAGCCGTGATCCGCCGCCAGCAGGATCGGCGACGAACGCGCGTCGCTGATCGCCACCACCGCCGCGCCCTGATCCTTGGCGGCATGCACCGCCTCGACCACTTCGGTTCGGTAGGGCTTGAAGGTCATGGCGAGCAGCACGTCGCCGCGTCCGCCCCGCGCCACGTCGTCGATCGGCAAGCCACCCTCGCGCGGGACGGCGACCACGTCCTCAATCGCCATGCGGGCGAGATAGGCGAAGCTCTGCGCCAGGGCATGGCCGATGCCGACCCCCAGCACGTAGGTCTTGCGCGCGGCGACGATCCGGTCGGCGGCCCGCTTGATCTCTTCCGCCGAGGTGCCGGCGAAGAGCCGCTCGACATTGTCGAAGCCGCTGGCCGCCAGGTCGCGGTAGAGCGGGCCGTGCCGTCCGCCCCGGGCGATCGATTGCAGCCAGCGCGCGCGGTCGGGAAAGCTCTCGCGCCCGGCGCGCAGGGCCTCCCGGAACGGGTGGCGGAATTCCTCGTAGCCCTCGAAGCCGGCGGCGCGGGCCATGCGGACCAGGGTGTTGGGCGAAACCTCGGCCACCTCCGCGATCTCGCGGATCGAGCTGATGCCGACATCGTTGGGGTTGTCGAGAACGTATTGCGCCGCCTTGCGGAGCTGGGGGCTCATCTCCGGCAGGGCATCGGCCAGCCGGCCCAGGACCGGGTCCAGCGCGGCGGCGGGATCTGGCACGATCATATTATTCATCGTTGACGATGGTACGATCTTACCATCAAGATCGCATCACAATTTTTCAGCTCCGGAGTCGGAATTTCATGGCCGAACAGGCGCGGGTCGTCGTCATCGGGGGCGGCATCATGGGCACCAGCCTGCTCTACCACCTCGCCCATGAGGGCTGGACGGATTGCGTGCTGCTGGAGAAGGGCGAGCTGACCAGCGGCTCGACCTGGCACGCCGCCGGACAGGTCACCCATTCCACCTCCAGCTTCGTGCTCGGCAGGATGGCGGGTTACGCCATCGAGCTGTATCGGCGGCTGGAGGCGGAGACCGGGCAGTCCGTGACCTGGCACGGCTGCGGCAGCCTACGCGTCGCCTATACCGAGGACGAGTTGGACTGGCTGCATCACACGACCAGCGTCGGCCGGGTGCTGGGCCATCCGATGGAACTGGTCGGGCCGGAGCGCATCCGCGAGTTGCACCCCTTCTACAATCTAGACGGCATCCGGGCGGCGCTGCACACGCCGGAGGACGGCCATGTCGATCCGGCCGGCGCGGCCTTCGCCCTGGCCAAGGGCGCGCGGATGCTGGGCGCCAAGGTCCTTCGCCAGCGACGGGCGACGGGCATAGAGGCCTTGCCGGGCGGCGAATGGCTGGTGCGGACCGAAGCGGGCGATATCCGCTGCGAGCACATCGTCAACGCGGGCGGAACCTATGCCCGGCAGATCGGCGAATGGCTGGGCCTCGACCTGCCCATCGTGAACATGACCCATCACTATGTCGTCACCGACACCGTACCCGAATTCCTGGACCTGGAGCGCGAACTGCCGGTGGTGCGCGACGACCGCCAGGTCTCCGGCTATGTCCGGATGGAGCAGAAATCCGGCCTGATCGGTATCTACGAGAAGGCCAATCCAAATACGGTCTGGGACGACGGCACGCCCTGGGCTTCCGAGAACGAACTGTTCGAGCCCGATTTCGACCGCATCGCGCCCTGGCTGGAGAACGCCCTCGAACGCATGCCCGTCCTCGCCGAACTGGGCCTGAAGCGCACGGTCCACGGCGCGATCACCCATCCGCCCGACGGCAACATGCTGCTCGGCCCCCTGCCCGGCCTGGCCAACGCCTGGGCCTGCTGCGGCTGCCAGATCGGCCTGGGCTGGGGCCCCGGCGCGGGCCGATACCTGGCCCAGTGGATGGTCCATGGCGCGGCGGATGTGAACATGCGCGAGTTCGATCCGCGCCGCTTCGGCCCCTTCGCCGACCGCGACTACCAGATCGCCAAGGCGCGCGAGGATTATCTGCTGCGCCACGAGATTCCCTTCCCTGGCCTCAACCGCCCGGCGGGCCGGCCGGTCAAGACCAGCCCGCTTTACGGCCGGCTGACGGAGGCGGGGGCGATCCACGAGGAAATCTTCGGCTGGGAACGGCCGCGCTGGTACGCCGGGAAGGGCGCCCCGCAGCGCGACGTGCATGCCTTTCGCCGCGCCCCGTGGTTCGACCGGGTGGCGGAGGAATGCCGGACGGTGCGCGAGGCCGCCGGGATTCTCGATCTTTCCGCCTTCGGCAAGATCGACGTCTCCGGTCCCAATGCCGAAACCTTCCTCGACCGCATGGTCGCCAACCGCGTGCCGCGCAGGACCGGCGGCATCGTGTTGACCCATATGCTGAACCGGCTCGGCACAATCGAGGCGGAAATGACCGTCGCGCGCATGGAGGACGACCGCTTCTACCTCCTCTTCGCCGCCTTTCACGAATTGCGGGTGCGCGACTGGCTGGTCCGGCATCGCCGCCCCGGCGAGCAGGTCGAGATCGCGAACGTCTCGGAGGATTTCGGCTGCCTGGTCCTGTCCGGACCCCGCGCGCGCAACATTCTCGGCACGATCACCCCGGACCTGCTCGACAACGAGGGTTTCCCCTGGCTGCGGGCGAGGGAGATCAAGGCAGCGGGCATAACCGTCCGCGCTTTGCGCCTGTCCTATGTCGGCGAACTGGGCTGGGAACTGCATGTGCCGATGGCCGGGATGGCGCGGGTCTATGACGCCCTGCGGGAGGCCGGGCGACCCCATGGGCTGGGCAATTTCGGCTCTTACGCCCTGAACGCCATGCGCCTGGAAAAGGGTTTCAAGGGCACATCGGAACTGACCAACGAGGTGACCCTGCCCGAGGCGGAGGTGATGCGCTTCGTCAAGCTGGACAAGGGCGATTTCGTCGGGCGCGCGGCGACCGTGGCGAGCCTGGGATCGCCGCCGCGCTGGCGCTGCGCCTACCTTGCCATCGAGGCCGGGGACGCCGACTGCAACGGCGGCGACGCCGTCTTCGCCGATGGCAAGGTTGTCGGTGCGGTCAGTTCCGGCGCCTATGGCCATTGCGTGGGGCGGAGCCTGGCCTTCGCCTATCTGAAGCCGGACTGCGCCGCACCGGGCACGGAGCTCGAAGTTCAGATTCTCGATACCCGCCGCCCCGCCGTCGTGCTGGGCAAGCCGGCCTACGATCCCGCCAGCGAAAAGCCGCGAGGCTGACCACCGAAAGGACCATCGCCATGACCATCGCCACCATCGATCCGGATGCCGAACCGGTCGCGGCCCGCAGCCAGGACGACTATTTCGCCATTGCCGAGAAGAACTTGCCGGGCGGCGGCTTGGGCGGCTACGCCCTGCCCGACGACCTGCGCTACATCATCCGGCGGGGCGAGGGCAGCCGCGTCCAGGCGACAGACGGGCGCTGGTTCATCGACTATATCGGCGGCGCGGGCGCCAATATCATCGGCCACTCCCATCCGGCCGTGGTCGAGGCAATCACCGAACGCACGGCCGAAGGTCTGCATTTCTTCGCCATCCTCAACGACGCGGCGCTCGAGCTTTCGGAAAAGCTGGTCGAGCACATCCCCTGCGCCGAGAAGATCGTCTTCACCACCACGGGCTCCGAGGCGACCTTCTTCGCCATGCGCATCGCGCGCGCGGCGACGGGGCGCGAGAAGGTCCTGAAATTCGAGGGCGCCTATCACGGCACCCACGACTATGCCGCGATCAGCCTGTTTCCCAAGGCCGCCGCCAACTACCCCGTGGGCAGCGTGGACACGGGCGGCATGCCGGAGGCGGTGAAGGGCACCGTGCTGGTGGCCCCTTACAACGACCTGGACACGGTGGAGCGGATCGTCGCCGAGGCGAAGGACGAACTGGCCGCGATCATCGTCGAGCCGGTGCAGCGCATCATCTTCCCCGAGCCCGGCTTCCTGGCCGGGCTGCGGGAGATCTGCGACCGCCACGGCATCGTGCTGATCTTCGACGAAGTGGTGACCGGCTTCCGCCTGGGCCTGGGCGGCGGCCAGGGCCGGTTCGGCGTGACCCCGGACCTGGCCAGCTTCGGCAAGATCGTGGGCGGCGGCGGGCCGCTGGGTTGCGTCGCGGGCAAAGCCGAACTGCTTGATCGTTGCGATCCGAAGCGCAAGGGCGAGCCGGGCTACGCCTTCATCAACGGCACCCTGCACGGCAACCCGCTGGCCTCCGTCGCCGGGCTCGCCACGATCGGCGTGTTAGAGGAAGAGGGTTTCCACGACGACCTGTTCGCGAAGTCCGAACGCCTCAAGACCCTGTTGCAGGAGGTGCTCGACCGGCGCGGCGTGCCGGCGATCTGCGCCGGGCGGGATTCGTTCTGGCAAATCCTGTTCACACCGCGCGAGCCGCGCAACCAGATCGACATCCTGGCCGGCGATTCGGCGCGCATGCGCAAGCTGGACCTGGGGCTGATCCGCCGCGGCATCTCGATCCTGCCCGGCACGAGGCGCTTCGTCGCCTCGGTCAACACCGAGGAGGATTTTGCCCTGACCGCCGAAGCCCTGGACGGCGCCTGCAAGGCGCTCGGCTGAGGCGCTACTAAAGCGACAGGTGCGGGCGGGCCGCTTCGAACACGGTCTGGTCGATGCCGTGGCCGCAATAGGCGATCTTGGCGGCCGAGACCAGGTGCGCCGCGCCGTGGGGCTGGCGCGATTTCGCGAATTCCCGGGCCGCATCGTCCATATGCTCGAAGGCGTGCATCTCGGTGAAGCTGTCGCGGCACACGATCTCGGTCAGGCGGCGCAGCAACGCATCGGGATCGTGGCCGCATTCGGCGTATTTCTGCGCCAGGGCCATGACATGGCGGGCGCCTTCGTCGGCCGTCATACCCGCGCGGCCGCCGCCGGAAAAGACCGCGTCGTCGACCGGCGGCTTTTTCTCAACCGCGGACTCCAGGGCGGCCAACAGGCCGTCGGCGTCCTCGGGCAGGCCCGCCGTGTCGAAGTGCGGTTCGTGGGCGATCTTCTCCTGGCTCAACCGGATTTCCGGTCCAAAGGCCCAGGACAGCAGGGCGATCAGCTTGAGCCGCAGGGGCAGATCCGCCAGGCCGATCAGATAGCGCCGCACGGACACGCCGTTGTGCATGTGGACATCCAGCGGGTTGCCGTAATCGGTGCGCAGATGAATGGTTGCCGCGCCCATCGACAGGGCCTCGACGACGCCTTCCATCGACATGCCGGCGGCCAAGGCCTCGGCCATCATCGGCGGGAGAGTGTCGAAATCCGTGATCGCGCCGATGCGCGCGCCGAGATCGGCGACCGCGTTGTCCTCGGCCGGGCCGGTCGCCACCGGCGGTGGATTGTCGAGCAACCCGTGCTGGACGATCAGCCCCTCAAGCTCGCCGAACCGACCGTAGACGCCGAGACAGGCCTTGAAGAAGGCCGGATCGCCGTCGCCCTGGATGAGGGTGAGCGGCGGCGAGGCGAGCCAGCGCACCACCGGGCGCAGGACGAATTCGGCCTTGTCCCAGCCGATCAGGTCCAGGGTCTGGGCGGCGAAGACGGGGTAGAGCAGGAAGTGATCGTCCAGGGCATGGCGCCACAGGGCCGCCTCGAGGATCACGGCCAGGGTGGCGGCGGGGCCGCCATCGCGCAGCACCGCGCGCAGATGGCGCTCCGCCACGACGGGAAGCTGATCGCGAATCGCATCGGCCAGACCCGCCGCCGCCGCATCGCCTGCGAGGCCGCCATCGCCCAATTCAGCCATCACATGCGGACCCATGGCCGAGGAATGGACCTGCTGGTTGGCCAGATGGACGCTGTGGACGATGGGCAGAAACGCCCAATCGCCGCGAAGCCGGCCGGCTGCGCCGTCCACCGCGCGGATCCCGGTGACCATGTGCAAGGGGCCGCCGTGATGATCGAAGGGGACTTCCGTCGCGCGGCTGACCGCCACGGCCGCGGCCGCCAGCAGATCGCGCGGCGACGTGCCGTCGCGCAGGCGGCGGATCGTCTCCTCGACGATGCGCTCGGGCGCCGTGTCCTCGACGAAGGCGACCAGGGGGGCCAGGCCGTCGTTCGGGGCAAGGGGTTCGGGCATGCGCATGGCGGATTCCTCGGCTCCAGGGGTGTTGCGAAAGATAGGTCGCGGCGAGCGGAAGGTTAAGCCGCGATTTGACCCGGCCGCCGTCCTGGCCTAGTTGAGCGACGATGAATCAGCTCACCCGCTTCCTGATCGACCTCGGCCCGCTGGTCGTTTTCTTCATCGCCTACAATCGGGCCGACCTGATGGTCGCCACCGGCGCCTTCATGGCGGCGACGGCCGTGGCCCTGGCCGTCAGCTACGCGATAGAGCGGCGCATTCCGAAAATGCCCCTGGTGACGGGCGTGGTCGTGATGGTCTTCGGCGGGCTGACCCTGTGGCTGGCCAACGAAACCTTCATTAAGCTGAAGCCGACCATCGTCTACACCCTCTTCGCCGTCGTGCTGCTGGGCGGCCTGGCGACCGGACGGCTGCTGCTGAAACCCCTGTTCGAGATGGCCTTCAAGCTGCGCGACGAGGGCTGGCGTGTCCTGACCCTGCGCTGGGGGGTGTTCTTCCTCGCCATGGCGGTCCTGAACGAAATCGTCTGGCGCACCATGTCGACCGACGTCTGGGTCGATCTCAAGGTCTTCGGCTTTCTGCCCATCACCCTGCTGTTCGCGCTGACCCAACTGCCCCTGATCCGCCGCACGATGATCGAAGAACCCGAGGGCGCGGGAGACGCCTAACCCCGCTCCAGCCGGTCCGGGGTGTCTCCGGCCGGGTTGGCGAAGGGCCCGAAACTCGGCAGGGAGCGCACCTCCCGATGGGCGCGCAGCGCCCAGTGCACGGTCGGGAAGGCGATATCGTCCCAGGGAATGTCGTCCCAATCGAACAATCCGACTTCGCGCGTCTCGTCCGCTGCGGCCACGTCCGGCGAGAGCAGCCGGGCACGGTAGATGAGCTGCACCTGGCTGAGCCTCGGGATGTCGTAGACGGCGAGGAGCTGGTCGATCGCGATCTCGGCCCGCGCCTCTTCCTGCGCCTCGCGCATGGCCCCGTCCATGGGCGATTCGTGCAGTTCGAGATAGCCCGCGGGCAGGGTCCAGAAGCCGGCGCGTGGTTCGATATCGCGCAGGCAGAGCAGGATGCGCCCCTCCCAGGTGCAGACGGCTCCGACCACGACCTTGGGATTGTCGTATTGGACATGGCCGCAATCGCGGCAGACCAGACGCTCCTGGTTGTCGCCCTCGGGCACCCGGCGGTGGAAATTGTGTCGAGCCTGATCGCGCGCGGTCATGTCCCGACTCTGGGATGCCCGCCGGCGCCTGACAAGGCGGCGACTCTAGGCGGTGATGTCCAGGTAGCGGCCGCGCGGGGCATCCCGATCGGGAGTCCCGGGCAAGGCGCTGCCGTCGCGCGGCGCGGCCGGCGCAAATCCCGGTTCGGACACCGGCGCGGGTCGCGTGGCGGTCGCTTGCGGGGCGGCCGCCTTGGGCGCGGTCAAGCCGGAAATCGCCTGAAGCAGGGAGGCGCTGGGCGTCATGGCGGCGAGGATGCCGGCCGCATGGTTCACAACAGGTTAACGAACCGGGAGGTTAGCGATCCGGGAGGTTAACGGATCGGACCGTCACCCCGCGAAGCGCGGCTCGGGCAGGCCCGGAATGTCGAGATCCAGGGCGAAGACATGGCCGGCGAGGGGCTGGGCGGCGCGCGCCGCGTCGTCCAAGCCGTCCCAGGCCGAAGTGACATAGAGAATGCGCAGGTCCGGTCCACCGATCATGACGCTGGTCGGCCGCTCCACCGGCATCTCGACGATGCGGTCGAGGGTGCCG